>CAJXKR010000033.1 GCA_913055815.1 uncultured Desulfohalobiaceae bacterium
ATCGAATCACCGGAAACAGCTATCAAGGAAGCAGAAGATGCAGCCAAAGCATCCACACGGACGCTTACTTCCGCTTGATGGCTTTTAAAGAAATTGAATATTGCCATTCCCTCAAAAACATCACCTCCAGGGCTGTTTATATACACATTAATCTTTTTTGTGTTTTGCGGTACCTGGTAAAGCAAGTCCTGGGCCTCTATGAAAGGAAAACCGATAACATCATAAAGATATACATTGGCCTCCTGCTCATTCGCAGCCGCAACACGAAAATTCACATCTTGCCCTTTTTCCGCGGGTCTTAATTTTGCGAACCTCTTGTTTTCGCCTTTAATTTTCATATTTTCTCCTTCTTGCCATTGACTTTCACATACTGCCCAGCGATCTTCTTCATCGGGAAACTCCCGAATCATTACATCATCGCCCATTCACCTTTGAATAAACTCCTCATAGGATTCATTTTCACTCGGAGTTGGCAGTGGCATTTTCAGCCTCTACTTTGTCGTTAATCGGAAAGCCGTCTTTTTCTTCCTGTTGTAGATCCTCAATTACTTCTTCATAATCAGTGCCGCGCTCCATGCAAACCTTATGTCTGGAATTGAGACCATTTTTAATATCTCTTTCCGCAGCCTTGCTGTCCTTGTCAGGATCTACCCAGGGCCATCCCGGTGTCTGCCAAACAACAGACATATTTTCCGGTAGTGCCTCTACACGTGCCAACCTGTTCATTTTCCACAAATGATCCCAAGCTTTTTGATGAAACAGTCTAATCATCAATCTTTGCTGAACTTGGTATCCTCGCCTTTCTTCCAAAGAAGCGGATCTTGCACTTGCATAACTTGCGTCTGTATAATCATTGGAGTAAGCTTCATAGCTCATTCCTACCCCTGTCGAAGCTCCTCTAAGTACATTCTTAGTAAAAGGCTCATAGGTACTGCCTGGCCTTTCATTAGAAGCTTGCTTAATATCCATACCCGGAGGCAAAGGCTGTATTTTTCCAGGTTCCAAGTAGTCCGGCAGACCTTCGGCAGTCTGTTGAGCTCCATCTCCACCTATTGGTGAAAAATCTCCGCTATACTGTTCAGGGTCTGGAGTTGTCACAAAAATACCAAAAGCTGCAGCCAATCTTGCGGCTATTCGTTCAGCTTGTTGATACTCGGAAAAATCCCGCATTTCCATAATCAAAGCAGTAAGCCAGGGAACCCCTCTGTTTTGGGAGGCACGTTCCCGCACGAATAAATGATCCATAACTTCTGCAGGATATCGCCTTGACCCGCTCCAACTTAACCAAGTCGCATCACCTGGATGTTCGGGAAAAAGCCAATAAGCAACCGATTCGCCTTTGGGGTTGTACTCAATTCCTTGTTTAATAACGTTATTCCCATTCGGCCCTGTCCGGGAAGTGTCCAAATGGTCACACTCAAGCAGTTCTATATTTAGAGGTATTTCCCCATTTTCCAGTAGATCATCGTCATAAAAATAGTGGACAAATATTTCTCCGTCTTGCCACAAATGCCGCAAGGTAAGATTTTCTTTTTCTCGAAAATTTACTGCTTTTTCCCACCGCTTAAACACATTCTCTGCCCTTCTATTAACACTAACTCTCAAATTGCCGTCTCGACCTCTGTATTTGACCTGGGGAGAAAAACCTTTATATATAACATTGTTATTTATTTTTCGGAGTGCGCCTGATACATGGCTGGAATCCCTGACCAATGCCCTAGATCTAGCCCTGATTAAATGATGATCAGTTTTTATAATTTCATCTGCGGATTTGTTGGAGGGCAACCATGCTTGATTCGGTCCTGACTTGGTAGCAGCAGAATAAGTCGCCAGCGCTTTCCTTGAGCGTACATATTGCATTGCCGCCCTGGGAGCTACAGAGCCAATTATTGAAGCACAAAAACTAGTCCAACGATCATACAATTTGCTCAAATTAATTGCCTCCAAAGATAACGCCGGAACCGGGAACCCGGCCATTATTTTTTACTATTTGTATTCTACGTTCTAATCTTTCCTTGTCTTCCAACAAGCGATAGTATTTGGCCTGTTCTTGACTGCGCCCAGAAGCATCCGAAGCGGATTGACCAGCGTTTCTGATCCTTTTGATTGCAGCGTTAACTTCGGCAAGTTCTTCTTGTAATTCTGATAATGTAGACATGGAGGCATTATAGCCCCTACATAGGAAGATGCAATGTGACATGTCGCAAATTACGACACGTCACATAAAACTAAAGGCTTTGGATGGACTTTATTGTCTTGTCAATCGTGGACAGAGGACACTTTATATTGATGCACTTCTGGTATCTTATTCGCGAATCTCCGCACCAAGGTTTTGTATCTGTAACTTTTAGTTTCTCCCCGCACCACGGACAAAACGCGCCACTTTTTGCAAAATAGTCAATACCGTTTTCAGCCTGTCTGATACTATCTGCTAGTTTCTTTTGTGTCTCTTGCATATTACCTCGCAAAAGGGTTTGTGCCTTGAGTATATGGATTAACTGATTGTTTATTGTTATTTTTGTTATTTTGATTTTTGGGCTTCCTGTACAACTGCAACCCACCACCAGGCCATTCCGGATCAACAAGCGCGTGTGCTATAACCTCACAGTCCAACAAGTGGTTGTCTTGTCCTACCTGTACCCACTGCTCGTTGCCCTTGCGATCAATCTGTTTTTCTTCGGCCCGAATCTGCTTAGCATAATCTTCCCCAACTTCGCCATGTAGATAAGCGGACTGCGGCATCCCGGTTTCGGTGGCTTGATACAGCCGATAGTGATACAAGTCTTTAAGCTTATCCGTATCCAGGGAAATGATCTGCAACCCACCCGGAATAGGTTTGCCACTGGGAGCCCTATCAAGCGGAGAACCGGCCTTGATCTTGCCGGTCAATGCTGTACTTGACCCTTTAGTCGCCCACACACGGCAGCCCCTACCAACTCCGTTTTGCCTGATCCACCAATACACTTCCTCGGTCATTGACATGCCTTCCTCGAACTGGCCGCCACCTGTGTCAATGCCTGCCCTCCAAATGGGATATGTCCTATCATTAGATTGACTTGGATACGCAGTATTGAACAACAATTCCTCCACATCCTCCCAGGCAGCCAGAAACCCATAGTCAATAAGCCAACTTGTAAAATCCTGCGCCCAGGCCCGGACAACGTACCAAAAGCCATACTTCTGATTGTCGATTCCCGCGGTCAATGCAACCGCATCATCAGGCACGGTCTGCGGCGGCAAGTCCACCCTTGCTTTGAGTATTGCCGATTCGCTTGCTTCAACTGTGACCTGTTTCCAGGGTTCGGCCAGGGAACTGTTACAAAAACCTTGGATCTGTTGGTAGTCGCCGGAATTAATGGCTTCCACCCATTCGCTGACAAGATTCTCCAGTCTGCCACCAGGAAAGAGTGAATATATCCGGTTAACATGGAATCCCACCTTGCGTTCCTTGCCGTTGGGCTCTGACCTGGGAACCATCTTGCCTTGTTGTACTGCCTGGTTTTTCTCAACGGTTGTCCACAGGCAACCACACTCACCACACTGATACCGGGCTTCCTCGATCTGTTCGCGGGTAGCTCCCCGGCCACCGTCCCAGACAACGCCGCCAATGTCGTGATAGGTGCCATCCTCTGCCCGGTACTGACCATCAACAAGTCCGGACGCATACTGCAAAGACCAGCGCAAGGGTTGGAATTGTCCGCAGTGAGGGCAGGGAACGTGCCAGTCATAGATTATGTCGCAACTATTAAGCTCTTTGTTAATCCGGCCTGTATCCAGGGTTGGAGTGCTAAGAAGCATTATTAAACGATTAGCAAAAGTGTTTGTGCGCTCACGTGCGAGCCCAATTGCATCACCCTCGTTTGTAGTTACGCTGTATCCATCCTTGTCTATCTCGTCACAGCACACGATTCGGAAAGGCCTAGAGGCCAAACGAGCAACGGAACTAGCCCATCCCAGGGTCAGCCTCGCACCATTTACAAAACTAAGATCATCTTTAATCCAGTAGTCCTTGTCAGGTAAATGTTGCAATTCCGGGGAGTCTTTAAACATAGGCTGGATTCGCTGACGGGACATTTCTTTGATTGCCGTGTCCTCGTCAGCCAAAACAAGCATAATGCTGGACGGGTCCTGATCTATGAAAAACCCCAGGATATTCAACATTGCGTCTGTACCGCCAATCTGTGCAGATTTACAGAGCACTATTGTTTCAACCTGGGGATCATTTACAGCATCCATTATCGGTATCAAAAACGGTACCATACTGGATTGGTAGGGTCCTCGGACTGCAGCATTAGTAAGTACCCTTTTCTTTTCGGCCCATTGTGTTACCGTGAGTTTTTCCTTGGGTTTGGCTGCCAATACTTCCTGTTCTGACCAGATCATTTCTTGTTGCTCCCGGATTTGGTCTTTTTGCCTGTTTGCTTAGACTTGCTCTGCTTCTTCTGCGCCGGACAAAACTTTCCCCTTCTAGTCACTCGGTCAAACATACCCCAAACAAAATCATATATAATCTTGCGCATCTCGGATTGTGTCTTGCCCTCCAAAAGCGGAGGCAAAGCAGTCTCCAAATTAAAGCAAGCGTTTTTAAACTCCAGCATCCGATTTGACCATTCCTTATAAACTTCTTCCTTGCTGATCAGTTCTCCTGATAGCTGTTCATTTTTCATCTTCTCGTTGCGGTACTTTTCCCACTGCGTGAGCCGTTTCGCTTCATTAAGAGATTCGTCACCGGAGTTCTGTTCAACTCTATCCGCAGCGATGTTCTCAAACCACCAGTCAAAAACCTCTTTCAAGTTCCATCGCCCTCGCTTTACTTGTGGACAACCGGCCTTGTGCCATTGCGATACAGTTTTTCGGCTCACCTCAAAGAACTTGGTCAAGTCATCTGTCGTTACAATCAGTTCCATAATGTCACTAGCTGTCGTTTAAGCCTGCGCGAGTAACACGCAATCTACTTTTCCTAGTTTTTCTTCGGTTCGTTTCCCTGCACAAAAATTGATTACTAGTCTCCAAAATTTTCCGGTGAAGATATTTGGCAAAAATGGCAACTTCTAAACTCCTGTTTGACGGTAGTTATTTGTTACTTGTTACCCCTTAAAGTAAGGCTATAAGCGCGCAAAAGTTGCGTATTGGCAACCCGTGTTATTTAAAACTCCAGAAAGGACCCGTTTACCGCATGTTACTTTGTGTCACTAATACGTTTTGACAAACAATAAGCCGACCACACTCTGGACAATTAGTTGGAATTTCCATGCTTACATCCAAATCTAATTTCCAACCACAAGAACAAATAATGCAATCACAATCCCTTTGATCCTCCTCTTCCTTGTCCTGCCTTGGCGGTCTCGACCTATCCACATCTTCTAAGGGTTTATAGCTCTTATCCCATGGGGTGGTTCTTCTATAGTAACCGCCTTTTTCTTCTTTTTCTTTGCTTGTAAAAAATAAATTAAAAATGCTTACACAAATGCCAACTCCAGCAACCAATCCTGTCATAAAATATATGATATTTTCTAAACTCATTTCCCATCCCCCTGGTTTAATCTTTTCAAATATTGTATCTCCCGATCCTGTCTCTCAACCAACTCCCACAACGTCCCCAACTCCTGTTTCAACTTGCGATTTTCCTGCTGCAAATCCTGGATCTCGGCTTTGATGTATTCCTTGCTGTTGATGCGGTCTGCGGGTATGTCGTTCATCAATCCTCCAACTCAAAGACTTCAACTATAGTTCTTGGATTATGCTTATCCCGATAAACTCGACTGCCATCCCAACTTCTTATTTGACTATCATTTTTATAAACCAAACCTTCCAGGCAATCCCCCACAGACTCAAGCACACCTGACAAATCCGGCATAACCCCTTTGATATATGCAGTCACCCGCACACCTATTGGCTTTTCAGTTGGCAACTTAGGATCTGCCATTACTGCACTTTTGATAGTTTGTCTTACTTCCTCTTCCCATTCCTGATAAGCCTTGCTTGGAATAATTATCGCTTTGCGAGGTTTTTTCTTACCCCCAACAATAGTCGCAGTTTTGCTGTTTTTCTTACTACGAACTGAGCCGGGTAGTCCTATTTCAAAGAATTTAAACATAGCCAACCCCATCACATACTCGACAAGTTATCCATGAATCTGTCTCCGGCATAAAAGTTTGACCAATTCCATGACATTTCTTGCATTTTTCAGCCCCTTTCCTACCCTCAACAGCCCCCTGCTTCGCTTTCTCATCCATCACATCCCCGCTGCTCTCCCATTCCTCGTTGTCAGGGTCTTGGTCACTCTCTACAAAACAGCTTTCGTCAACAATCACACAACCTCCATCATCTTCTAATCTTGTTTCCCTAAACTCTTTATATTTATTGGCTTTTCTTATATCTTCGTCTGCACTCTCACCTTTCAAACCTGCTCGCATCCGGTATTTAATTTCATTTCCAAAACAATACGCTTCAAAAGCTTTCTCACCATAAGCCTTAATCAAAACAATCTCAATTATGTCGATAACTTCAAGCGGAAACTCAGTATAATGCACCGGGTGATTTACTTTATCTGTCATTTATTCCTCCTTTACAAACTGACCATTTATAATCTGGCCCTTACGTCCTTGTATTTGCTCTAAAGCATATTCCAAGCATTGTTCTATCTTTAAATCCTGCATTTCAGCTTGCAATATCAGCGTGACCATCGTATCCCCAATACCGTCTTTGATTTCGTTCCAATCCTCAACTTGAACAGCTTCTGCCAACTCGTTTGCTTCTTCCAGGGTTTTGTCTGCCTGTGCAGAGGTAGTTCCTTTTTCAATTATCCCCTTGTCGTATCCCCACTTAATTACTTCATTTATTAAAGTTTGCATTCACACCCCCCGTGGTAATTTATAATTCCTTGGCACCAGCAAGTTTTGACAATTTAAACCAACAAAATGTGACCGCTATCCCCACAGGCAACACCAAGATAAAAGTGATTATCGCCGTAGCTATATACAAAATGTCTCTTGCTGTTAGTTGCATTTTTGGCCTCACATTTAAACTTTATTTTTTGCCCGATCTAACCCTCGGCTTCTTCTTCAGCTTCTAAATTTGAAGCTTTCTTCCTTTGCCATCCATGCCCTGTTGGACAATTTGGATTAGTTCCAAGCCTAAAATTCCAAAGCGAACATTTAGTATTGTCGCAATCTTTTATCATCTGACTGCTGCCACCCATGCAAACCCTGCATTCCTTGCGTATCGTTTTAACTGAGATCCGACCCTTGCTTTCCGGCAACCTATACCGATAAAAAATACACTCACTGTCTTTATTGCCTTGGTCTGGATTCAACAATTTATAACCTCCACAATCTCTAACCTCTTGTGCTGTCCCCGCACATTCCAAACAGTATTTTCTAACTGCCTGTCTTGGTGTCATTCTTAACCTCCTGTTTTCTGTTCTCCGGATGAATACACTCTGTCGACCCTGACCGCTTAGCCCCACACCAATATCCGCTCTTGTGCCAATGCAGGGCCAGGCAATCTAACTCTTTACATCTTTTTAGCGGTACATCTTCAAATTTCATCACAACTCACACTCCAAAACTGCCGGTGTGCTTATTGACTTGCAAAAGTCCGCTGGAAGCTCAAAATAAATATTAATTGCTTCCAAAGCCACATTCGCCCAATATTGAGCTTCTGCAAATGTTTTGTAAGAACCAAAACGATAGGTTTTGTTTTGCCTAGTAAACCTAACTTGGTAAGTTTTATCTCTTTTGTTCCAGGTTATTCCCTTGGGTTTCTTATTTTTATTTAATGCTTGTTCATTCCAAGTTGCCCATCGGCAATTACTAGGCTCATAGTTTCCATCATTATTTATTCGATCAATCGTCATTCCTTCAGGCCGTTCTCCCATATCAGCATAGAAATTTTCAAAATCCATCCATCTATTGCAAACAGTAATACCTCTTCCTCCATATCTGGGATAACTTTTTCTATTAGGATTAAAACAACGCATTATCATGCTTTTCCAAGTGCTATAAATAAACGTATTTTCCATATTGTGTTTGGTTTGTGCTTTTTTTGCTTGATCTTTTTGGTAACATCCACAACTTTTTGTTCTACCTTTTTTTAATGAAGTGCTTATCGTATTTATAATATTGCCACAATCACACTTGCATTGCCACAAAACTGCCCCACGTTTTGTATTGCCATTTTCTTTTAAAACAACTAATCGACCAAAACGTTGATTTACAAGGTTGTATTTTTTCATGCTAATCCTCCTTCAAATTCTTTCTCGCTTCGTACTGTGTCTTGCCATCCTCCTCGAAGTTTTTGCCAACATAAATCGCACCTATAGTTAACGCAGGGCGTTCCGCAGGTAGCACATTTGCGTTTATATCCGGATTGCGGCTTAGTTCTCTCCATTTGCCTAATATGTTCTTCTGTTTCCTGTTTTGATACTTTTCTCTGCGATTCTCTAATGCACTGCTTACACTGACTTTTAAGCCGTGTTTTATCTTTAGATAGCCAAAATTCATTCCGGTCTTTATACTGTTCGCATTTTTGACAATAATGCAGACCCTTTTTACAAAAGTCTGAACAATATTCCTGTTGCTTGTGCTGTTGTTTAAAATATCTGCCACAGTTTAAACATCGAATCCGACCCAACTTTTGCTGTTTATTAGGCTTTTTACCCAAACAATGGCTACAAATGAGCTTTCGATAACCAGCTTCGCTAATATCAAAATGATCTATAGGTTTTGATTTCCGGCATTTCTTACAAGTTATATATCGCATCTATTCCTCCTGGTTTATTACACACACAATTCCAAAATGTTCAGCGATCTTTGCTAGAAAGGGGCCTCATCCACCCCCTCCGCTTCGCTCGGAAAAGCCGGTCCCATGTTGTCGTCCGGCATGTTGTCTTGGGGCTCGGTCTGGCCCTGCCTTTGGTTGTCACCCTGCTTGCCCTGCCCCACCTGAAACTCTAAATTCTGTACTACAAACTCGGTTGTGTACCGATTGTTGCCGTTTTGATCCTGCCATTTGCGCTCTTGTAGTTCTGCTGTGACAACTACCGGCTTACCTTTGGTCAGGTATTGCACCAAATTCTCGCGCTTCCAGAGTACGCATTTTATAAACTCGGTGCGCTTGTAATCTCCATATCCGGTTTCAACTGCCAGGGTAAAATTGCTGACAGGTGTCCCGGATTGGGTATAACGCTGGGTGCAATCTGCTGTTAATCTCCCGCTAAAATGACAAATATTCAAAATTACCTCCATGCTTCTTTTCTAATAATATGACCTATCATTCCTTTACTAACGTTATATTTATAAGCCAATTCAGAATAACTATTTTTATTTATACAATGTGATTTTCTTATATTTAGCACATCATTAAATGTTAATTTTTGAGAAATACTTTTTCCTCTTTTACTTTTGGATATATTATATTTTGTTTTCTTAGACCTCTTCTTTCCTGTATGATGATAAATTGTATGTTTGTTGTGTAACATTAATTCCAAATTTTCAATTTTATTATTAAAAGAGTTACCATCTATATGATGTACAATTTCATCTTTTTCAAGTTCCCTACCTAAATACTTTTCCATTTCAAACCTATGTTCGTCTTTCCAACCACTTTCAGTCTTTATTAAAATTCTTTGTCGTTGTTTATGCAGTCTTTTAAACCCTATTGGCTTTTCAGTTTTCTGTTTTCTTGTTTTCCTGCTACATAACCAACATTTCCATTCTCCATATGTTTTTTCTGTCTTTTGTATATCATGTGGATTTCTTAAAAATATCTTTTTACATCTAGGACAAGTAACTTCTATTTTTTTGCTTGGCATATTTACCCCCTTCCCAATCTTCCCACCAATAAAACTCTGTTGTATGTCCCTGCCATACTACCTCCCCTCCGGTCTTTTTGTTAAGCTATCCTTAACATTGTTAGGCCCTTCAGGCATTTTTACACCTTCCAATCTAAAAGCATCAATCAATTTAGATTGCCAAAAACAAAAACTACCCTTCTCCTTCTCAACCAACTCAGGCTTTGTAGCAAATCCATACCACTCTTTTTCTCCAATTGGCATTTTTGCCACCCATTGTATTTCCTCTTTTAGACACTCCCAGGGAATGTCGTCCCGCCAGTCGTGGAGGTCGAGATCCGTTAGATGTTCAGTTCCTGCACCTAACAAAGAACACCCTGTCTTAGTCCACCAAAATGGTTTGTATCCATTATCTTCATAATCCCAGATAGCTCCATGAATAGGATACCAACCACAACCATCAGTTGCATAAATCCTGACCGGCGTGCCGTCCTTGGTTTGCGTTACGTCTTCTATTCTCATACTCCCTCCAATCCCCGGTACGGGGGCGTTATCACTGTTTGTCAGGGTTATTTTTCTAAAATGGTGCTACTGACTGTTTCTTATTTTGCTGAATTTCTTGCTGATCTTTTTCTGTAAGCTCTAAAAATATTCCCGAATCTCGAACAAATTTTAACCTTGCTTCGCCAAGCTGCCCTACTTCTTTAAACCGAATCTTCTGCACATAAATATCTACCATGTCCTTTTTCTGATCCTCGCGGTGAACACAAATTCCGTTATCTGTTTTGTTGTACCAATGTGCTGAGTTGCCATATATGCCAGGCTTCCCGTTGCGCCTTACAAGATATGCTCCTGTCGGAACTGTCAGGCAGTATACCTTGCCGTCGTAATGGTATTTCGTTAGGTGCCGATAGCTTGAGAAGCCTTGTCTCTTCCTGCTTTCACTCCCTACGTTAACTTGGTACTGAGGATTATGGTTTTCCTGTGAGCGCGTTTTTGACGATATCGTTGCCATCCTTCCACACTCGATACTCAACCTTTGGACATCATCGGCAAGCTGTGGAGACGTTGTTGAATATCTATATGTATCAGGCCCATTCTTTGACCCATCGGTCTCGATCAAGGCCCATAAAAGCACTTTTTTCAGCCGAGATGACAAACTCCATACAAAGTTTGGTATTTTTTTATTTTTCGACCCGACCCCACATTCTTCCGGAATCCACTTGCACAAATCTCTATTTTGCTTAACGCCTATATAGGCCTTCCATCCGTTAATATATCCACCTGTCCCTGGCTGGCCTATTGCCTCTGTATAGTGTATCCCTGCCTTTTTCATCACCTCTCTCATCTTTTTTTGCAATCTTCCAACACCTTGGCAAATTCCTATCCCCTTTGAGACACGATTAAACCAACCTTCTGCAATATACCATCCTATAAATTGCATCATAAGCTCTGCATCATAATCGCCTATCACTCGAATATCATCTCCCCCCGTAAACGGACAGCTCCAGGGCATTTCAAGGCGCCCTATTGCGTGTCGTGCCTCAGTAAAATTCCAAGCGTCCCTGTCATATTTGAATGGCCTGCCATGCCCACTATTCACGGGTGTGTGTTGAGTTCCCCAAATCGGTTTAACAAGCATCCGGTGATGGGGGGTTACTAATGCATCAAACCTAGACCCTTTGTAATGATACATTTCCCCAGTGTAATTATACTCCCAAATCTTCTCGGGCTTCATGTATGATAGAGTGTCTGTCTTTGGGTCAAAGCACGCGACATAATCATCAAGGCCGATGTCACTATGCAATTTCCATCCTTGCAACGTCATCACCTCGGTATCTTCCGAATGGCAGCCCGAAATATCGTATAGTCGCGGCACAGGGTATGATCCATCATCATTTTTTCGAAGTTTTGTTGGGTGAGCGACTATCCAGACATGAACATTATTCAACCTGGCAAACCTGCGTATTTTTCCTAAAGACCGAGAAACAAATTCAGTCTCGGTTAGATCGGTAGGCCTGTGATATTCAAGTTCGTTCCAGGGATCTAAAACAACACCTTGAACATTATACCTGGACACAGCCGCTTGCATTACATCCAAAATACTGTCTAAGGACATTTGTTCTTCTGGCAATTCAGTAAAAAAGAAATTTTTGCTCATTTCTTGTATTGCCTTATCTCTTTCTTCTTCAGACATCCTTGTCTCGGTAGGAGTTGTGCGAGCAAAAGGTTTGCAAGTAATCTTTTCAAGTATTCCGCTTATATGTCTTTGAATAGGCCAATTTTCCGGAGAGCAATAAGCAATTTTCCAACCATGAGATTGATTTAGATTTACAGTTAAAGCGTCTAACCACGTTGATTTTCCAGATCCCGGAGTTCCTGTAACTACTGTCATTTCACAGCCACGAACAGTATATAACTCATTTATTGAATCCCAACCGGTACTAACTCCTGGCTGCAATCCCTTGTCATAAAGCTCTGCAACTGCATTATAAACATCATTAGCTGTAAATAAGCCATCAATCGGATAAGGTTGTGCATTTTTGTAAATCTCTTTTAACTTGTCAGGTCCATGCTTAATCAACACATCGTTCGGATCTTTGCAGTTAAGTGGATAATCAATGCGATAACAAACACTTTTTCCCAATTTTTCAGCCAATTTTTGTTCCAAAAACTTTCCCGGCTCATCATTGTCAACTGCCAAAACAAAATACTTGTATTTGTCAATCAAACCGTCTTGTAAAAAAGACAGCTTATTTTCCAGATTCTTTGCCGTTGGACTGGGCGCACCATCCGGAACGCTCGCCACGTTTTCGATATGCGCCTCAATAAAAGACAAGGCGTCAATTTCGCCCTCTGTGATAATTAAATAATCGGAGCCAATCTTTTTCGCATTGTCATAATTGAAAAAGCAGGACATGGGGTTTTTAGACTGCCACATCCTTTTGTCATGTGTACGATATTTGACTGCTACGATCTCATTATTTTTATACCTGGGAAAAGTGATTACTCGCTTTTCTTTGCAAAATCCAATATTGCCTTTATTTAAAGTTCGCTGACTAATGCCTCTGTTGGCAAAAAATTGGATTACACCCTTGGTCAACTCACTTGGATTGTATTCGGGCTTTTCATAGGTATTTTCTTTTTGTTTTAAACCACCAGACCAACCGCAATGGTGACAATACCATGTGCCCTCATCCACGTTTACCGAAAGATCCTTTTCGTTTTGATGTTCCGGCTTGCGGTGCGGTGTACATTCCGGACAAATAGCTCGCACCTCGCCGGTAGCATCTGCGGGTATTTCTATTTTGTGATCTTTAAATTCCATATTGCACCTAATAATATGCAGAAGGTGTATTCTGCGGCTTATTATTGTTTTTGTAATATTGTGAAAGCAAATTAGTGAACTTCATTTCTCCGTTGTTTCCTGGCCTTCGTAATGAACAAAGAGACCTGACTTGCTTACTCCAAAAATCATCGTGAATAGCCCAATTAAGAGCAGGACGAATATCCGCGTCCAAATCATATCCGTCTAAACGTGTAAGTTTTTCTAGGGTCTCGGCTCCATCTCTTACCTTTTTGTCTGTAACTTTAACCAACTTTTCGCCAAGCTGCTCTTGTTGGTATTCAAGAAATTTTTGGGATACGTCCAAAAAAGTTGACGGGATATTTTTTTCATTCTTAGCATTCTTACATTCTTGTTTGTGGTTAGCTGCTGGTGAGCTGCTGGTTAGCTGCTGGTTAGCTGCTGGTTGCTCTGTTGGTTGATTGCGTGCTTGTTCTTGTTGATAAGTTTCCCAATTTACTATAGAAATTATTGTAAATTTGTTGGTTGGTTTCGTGGTTAAATTTTGAAGTTTTTTTAATTTTTTTAAACATGTTCTGACCTGTTGCTCGGACATACCTAATTCGTTGGCCGCTTGCTTACGTCCAAAGACAAACTGACCTGGCTTCAATTCCACCATTTGATAACCAATCATCTGCTTTTTGGTTTTATGGCTAGCTTTCATTAAGCACCAACACCAAAAAGCCCACAACTGATGATTCTGTAACAACCCCGATTCTAGGCTTTTTCTCCAAAGTTTAACCCATCCGTCCATAAAAACCTTAAATTATTTATAATAATCTTTGTGTGTTAAAAAAAGAATTAATTTTGCCAAGGATTCAGACATTTTGCCTGTTTTCCTAACATAATGATAATGAGGCCGTGTTATTCCTAAATATTTTGCAGCTTCAGTATGATTGCCAAATTTTTCATACAGAACTTGAAAATGTTTTTTATTAATCTGTTCTTTCAACATATTTACCCCAAGGCTGTCAGATTTTCTTACACTTGTCAAGCGAAAAAATAGTATCTTTTGTTTTGCTTGACATTTTTCTTTTGTTCCTGCATACTACCTCCATCAATTCGGTTTATAGGTTTTTTAATTCAGCCCCGGCCCTACACCAATTAGGCCGGGGTTTTTCTTTGTAATTGTTTAACATATAAATATGCTGGACTTGTTGAATTACATCCTGACCAATTCAAACATTGCTCAACTGCCAAACGAAAACAGACAGCTTCATCAAAGTCTTTAAATGATCCCAATTTATATTTTTTGTTGTTCAATCCAATTGCTACTCTCCATCTTTTATCTCTTTCATGCCATGTTACACCCTTTACTCCAGACGTATTATTGTTTTGATTCCCTTTGTTTCGTAAATTGCATTGAAAAGAAACCTCACGTAAATTATTTAATTTATTGTTTGTCTTATCCTTGTCTATATGATCGATAAAATTTTCTGGCAGGTATCCGTAATTCATTAACCATATTATTCTATGGATATAAAATTGTTTCCCATATAGTTTTAGCCTTAAATGTCCACAACTATTTAAGTATCCCGCTTTACATCCTGCCCGTATTTTTTTTGAAAAGTTTATACGCCAAAAAAGAAAACCGGTACTTTGGTCATATTTGAATAATCTATTAACTTTTTCATATGTAAGTTTGAAATCTTTATCTTTACTCATCTATCACCTCCTCTCTTTAATCTGCCTCCACACCCTGTCCTCCAGGGTGTAAATCTTTTCCCCCACCGCGAAATATAAGGGCCTTTCGTCACACTTCCGCGCAGCCCTAACGATAGCGCACAACTCCGGGTACTCCTCGTACCCTGCAATGCCACCTCTCCAATGGTGGGTTGGGTAGTGGTATTTGTAGAGTGGTTGGGCTTCCATCCTACCACCTCTGACCCTGTTCTTTGCGCCTCATTTTATCCATTACACTTTTATCTATTTCCAAAATTGCGTCCTCTTTTTCATCCAAAACCTTACCCAAGATTGGTTCGGCTTTTCTTTCGCATCCTGGACAATACTCGAAATTAGGTTCAAAAACTGTATTGCAAAATTCGCATCGCATCCTACCACCTCCTAGCCACCCGCCTTGCCAGGCGTTTGTCCTGGTGGCGGTGGAGTAGTCGTTTTAGCGTGTAGATTATTTTCATATTTAACCTTTTGCTACTTCCTTGAACCTCGTATAATAAGCGTTTTCAGCCTACCACTTGTTTTAGTATCCCGGACACCCCGCCACTTCTGCCCGGTCCCGGCACCGCATCGTAACACGGTGCCACTCCATGATTCGCCCCCGGCCAAGGAAGTAATACCGGGGACACCGCCTGCGGAAAGGAGAAGCCGAAACCGCAACGGTGGGTCCATCCTTTATAGCTCCAGGGATGGTGGGAGACCAAAGAAGTAATCAATCCTTGCCATTGTTCATCAAAAGTTTTTCCAGGCTTAATCCTAAACCTTGACTGTATTTAACAGCAGCCTGGTGTCCTATCTTACGCCCCCCAGACAAATGAGCATAAACAGTCCGGACGGAAACGCCAGACATATCTGCCACTTGTTTTGGAGTAAGTTTGTATTGGTCGATGTGTCGCTTTAAAATATTCATGTTTAAAGCATAAGCGAACACAAGTGCATTGTCAATAATAAAATCGATAATAGTTTAATCAAAATTTTATGCACTTTAGTTCTTGACATCCACACAATCTTTGTTATATTGGACTCATCAAATCAACACAACCCCCGGAGAAACCTCAGGAGAGGGACGCTAATCATCCGGGGAGGCGATTTGAGTAGAATCTGGCTTGGCCGGGGAGACGGCAGGCCGGAGTGGGGGAAAAATTTAAAAGGAGGCAAGCATGGCAGAACAAACCAAAACTTTTGAGACAGGCCAAACTTATTATGCAAGGTTTATCAGCGATTACGACAAAATTATTAAAGGCACAGTAGTTAAGAGGACGCCTAAAACAATTAACTTGCAACTGGGACATGGAGCAGCGGCTGTTAAAAGGCGCATAAAAGTGATGGACGGCGTTGAATATGTGATGCCTTTAGGTAATTACAGCATGGCTCCAATGATGGAAGCAGACAAAGTTATTAAAGAATAACACCCCGCAGGGAGGTTTTTATGGAAAAGGGATGTTTTAATTGTAGATATTGGAGCGAGTTGGTTGCTCAATGTATTGAATGTGGGCCACTTGAAGCTCTGTGTCTTTCCCAAAATAGTCCTCATTCACAAACTATGACGCAGGAAAAAGATTATTGCAATTGTTGGAAAGAAAATATTTACGGAGCTGTAGATTTACCTGGAAACGCTCAATTTTACCAAGAAATTGATAAAGCATTTTAGTTTACAAGGAAAATAACCATGGGACAACCACAAAACAACTTTTTCCGGGAAGCTAAGAAAAACTTGAAGCAAGCCCGGCAGGAAGCGGAACAGTTTCGGCAAGAGCAAAAGAGCGATAAGCAACCAGCAGAGATTCCGGAAAACTACCGGGAACAAGCAAGACAAATGCTTGAGCAAAAGTTTGACGCTTTGCAGCCTGGAGATTCGCTCCGGGAGTTTGGGTTTGATATCACAATAGCCAAGAAAAATAAGAAATCGGTAGTTACCAACATGGGATGCAAGTTTTCAAAGCAGGAACTTTGTCAGGTGTAATATGTATTTACTTCATTGGCAGGCCATAAGATGGAATTTTGGGTTCACTTTTGAGTTGTCGGAACTAATAAACGTAGTGGAAGGATATTATTATATACAAACAATAACCTTTGCGCAACATGCCCTTTCTGCTGAAATTAACAGTTTAGAACTTGATTAAGGAGGCAACAACCATGCAATGGAAATTTCAAACCGATATAGAGCTACCAATCTCAATCGAAATCACAAGTTACAACCCTGGCTGTGAGGGCTCACCAAAAACGGGACCACCAAGAAGTTATCAAGATATTCAACCACCGGAACCAGAAGAGTGCGAGTTCAAAACTCTTATCAATGGAACTGAGGTTGATTTGCCCCAAGACCTGTACAACGAGTTGTACGAAGAAATCCTAGAAAAAGCAAGGGAGTTTAAACAGGATGAAAAGGATTATTATATGGAACTAAAGGCCGAAGCACAGGCCGAAAAAAGGATGGAGGTGTAATATGCAAAGAGGAAGCAGAATATTTATAGAGTTGGACGGATTAATTGCCTGGGGGAGGATAGACCGCGTAACTAGACAAGGGAAACTGTGGGTTCGTTGGGACCCGGATAATCCCTTAAAAATAAGCTATACAAAGGGGCTGCTGCCCTCTGATGTGGTCTGCCCGGCAGACTATGACTACCCAATAGAAGAAAAGGCCGAGCAAGTCGCGTAAACCTGC
>CAJXKR010000034.1 GCA_913055815.1 uncultured Desulfohalobiaceae bacterium
GAACATCTTGTTTCAAAAATTTCTGATTGTTTTCTACCCACTCGGCCATGCTGTCCGCAAGATTGGAGATTTCCGGCGCAAGATCACCCACAATCCTTTGCCACTGCGCCCCCATAACAGTAGTAAGAGTTTCAACCTTTTTCCGGGCCTCAGTGCTTTTTTCGATCAAATCTTCATCCAGGACAATGCCAAGCTCATGTGCACGTTGTTTGTATGCTTGTATGGATTTCTCGGATTCCCGGAACATGGCAACCATGCTACGCCCGGATTCATCACCAAAGGCCTTAACTGCAATGTTAAGTGCCTCTTGCTCGTTTTCAGCGTTGCGGATTGCCCTGGCAAGATGATTAAGGGTTTGGGTGGGGGTCATTTCCTGTAACTGCTGCATGGAAATTCCGGCAGCCTCGAACCCTTCGCCCATTTCCGTAATCTCTCCGCCTGTACGTTTAAAATCCGCAATGGCCTCACCCATGCGTTGGGTCATTTCGGACATGGCATCGTTCATGCGGTTTTGGGATACACCGGCCTGGTTAGCTGCAAATTGGTATTCCTGGATTGTTTTTGTTGCAATCCCGGTAGTTTTGTGCAGGGTGTTTATTTCTTCGGTGGCCTGTAGGGTCCGATTGACCAAATAACCAAGGCCGCCCGCTCCGGCTGCTACTCCTGCAGCAGCGGTACCCATAGACGCAATATTTTGTTTGAGCCTGCTAAGCTCGTTCCCCATGCGCCTATAGGTTTGTGTTGCCATGTCTCTGGCTGATATGACTATCTGCGTATTAAGAGCCATCATTGCCCTCACTTCGTTGCATTTGCATCCATTTTAAATCCAGTTGTTCCAAGGTTTGTATCCGATCCAAATTGGCCGGGTGCATCCAAATATTTAAACTTTGCGCCATCAGATACAGGGCATTGTAATCCAGTCCTATAACTCCGCCCATTGGAGCCACCCGCCATTGTGTCTGCATCTTATTATATAACACCCAAGCGGGGAAATTGTCCGCTTCGATTTCGGGGCATCTGTTTGAACATGTGTTGCATGGTAGTGTTTGTTGGGTCTGATTAATGGCCTTTTTGCATACTTCGCAATACTCAGCCCCCAGTCCGGTCCACTCTAGCTGTCCTGACTCTGTGATTCGGACTGATCGAGACCAACACCAGACCCTATTAAGTTTTTTACTGCCGTGGGGCCTCCAATATTATATCGCTGAGTCATGTTGATAAGATGCGCCATGTCGGCAGCGGTTGCCCCGGCAAAATCCACATCCGGATAGCAGATTTCCACAATTTTGTTGCGAAGGTCTTTAAAGTTAGTTTTGCCATCAGCAACCTGGTCTTGTAGCTCCAAAACTTCATCTTCCCGATCCAAAGGATATCCCTGGATTTTCACCTTTTTATTGCTATCCGGCAAAGTCAAACTGTACATAATGTATTGCTCCTATTAGTAGGTTTCTATATTGTTCTTGAGTGTTACTTTGAGCCCCTCAATGCTCGCATCATCGCCGTAGTATGCCTGGAAAGGCAACGACATGCGCACACCCTGGGGGCCATCGACAGGCGGGGTTGCCCTTCCATACCTGACTTCTGGCATTTCAATCTCCAGCTTATAATAATTAGTTGCAGAATCGAGCACAGAAAATTTCAAACTGCGTTCCTGGGCATTGATGGCATGTTCCAACAGGGTCAACGCATCGGAATTGAATAGGGCGTTGATTGTGCCAGATATTCCCATTACACCCTCAACCAGATCACCGCGTTTACCACCATTACCAATAGTGTAGGTATCTCCGTCAAGATTGTTGGTTATCTCTAAATCTACGGTTGTGACAGTACCAGTTAAAGCAGATCCACCCTCGTTCAAAGTAACCTGGAAATTATGCAGTCGCTGCAGGGCAAGCTCATTTAAGTTGCCTTCCGTGTCGTAGGGGGAGTCCTGCAGGATTTCATCTGCCCCCATTATGTTAAAGGATGCTGTCAGTTCTCCATCACCACCCATAGATATGGACATATTGTTGAGTCGCTGGCCGGTCATTTTAGAATACTTCATTACTGCAGATGGATTCTTGAACCTCTTTTCAAAAAGCATGCTTGGAAGCGTATCCGCAATAGAGAAAACATGATCATATACCTTGGGCTGGACGGTTTCGGAGCCACTAAATATAAAACTTTCGCTGGTGTATGTTTCCTCAATCATTATCTTATCGGTAGTCACCTCTTTTATTTCATAGTCACCGTCATAATTTTCTGTACCGGTGATCGTAACCATAATACCAGATTTCAAACCGTGGTCTGTAATCGGTAAACCTACCAAACCATTGTCTTCATCGGTGGCAGATGCTGAATCCAGATTTACACTGCTTTCCTGCGAAGTTGTTGGAGTCCCCAGCAAACCCTTGAGCCATAACCAAAAGTTTGCCAGATCCACCGGGATCACCGCATCACCGGCAACATCAATATTGCCGTCAAAAGGGGCCTTGGGTGCCCTGCCATTTTGTATAGTTTCCGGAGTATTAAGTGCCCTGTCTGATGCAACGGTAAAAGAATTAAACGGTACTATATATCCGTTCTTGGTATCCGGATCAGTGTCAAAACTTTTTTCAAAATCCAAGACCAACCTTGATAAACTTCCTCTCGCCTGTGACATATTATGCCTCCTAAATTGTTATTTCTCCCCCAATGGTATTGGGTACATTTATATCTATATCCATTCCACCCACAAGAAGCGGGAAAAACTCTATCGGCTCCAGGGTATATTCAGAACTGGACAGGGTTACATTATCCATTCCGGCAACAAGAGCATCCCACACAAGGTTCCCCATTTCGTCCAGCTTGTATTGACCGGTGTACTCGATTGCCCTGCCGTTTTCTTCTCTGCTGTCATCACTTAACGCCCAATCCACTTGTATCTTATAACCAAAGTTGTCCACTTCCTGCCCTTCATTAGCGGCACCCGGCCTTATCATAACAAAAGGTGCGTCCTTTTTCCCTGGCGGGTTCTGCTTATCCATACCGACAAAAATCTTGGGCTCCGCTCCATAGTTCGTAGAGCACCAATTACTCAACTCGGAACTATTCAAAAGCAGATCCCGGAATGTTGTTAAAATGTTGCGGATTTTAATCATTATTTACCCTTTTTATCTTTACTTTCCCGTACATTCTGCAAGGAACCAGATTGCCGTTGTTGACCAATAATTTACCATTATACCTGTATAAAAAATCAACCAAGCCTCGTTCTTCATCAGCAGTCAAGCAATCCCTGACAAACTTTCCGTCAAGATATACTGCATAAGCATACGCCCCTGAAAAGAAACCTGGATCATCCATATTTACTGACACTCTCATGGCTACTCCTACATTGCCCAACTAAACCTTTTAAGCGCAGATCCCGCGCTAAATTTCTTCTCCTGCTTCCGCAAATAGTACCCCACCCTGCGCTCGATTCTCTCGTGTATATCCCCGCGCCGATTACGGAAAAACGGTTCCATCAACTCCCTTGCCGGAATGTTGATATAATCACTTGTAAGCGGCACTCCGGCAGCCCAAAAGAAACGACGCATCTTTGGAGTAACCCGAATTGTTTGACCGGACTGCACCTTGCTTGCTGCCTCGGCTGCAGACCTGGACAACCAACCTACACGAACTTTCATCAGGTTCTTTTCGTGCTTGTACCCTATAGCTCTGACCAGTCGTCCAAACGGGTGCGTTGCGGGCTCCCGGTATCGCTTGGATTTTAAATCTTGCAATTGTCTTTGTTGATGCACTCCAGACAACGGCGGCCACCTATGCCCGCGCGGGCCTCCCTGGTACACGGCCTGCTGTAGCTCTTCCCGGGACCACCATCCAACATGACGCAAGGCTCTATTAAACTCGTTCGGCAACGTATTAGCCAAGTGCCTGAGATATGGCCCGGCATTATCGTTTATCCGGATTGCGGTGCCATTGCCATAAAAATTATATGTTCTGCCTTTGGAAGTTACTTTACCAGTCATTAGAAAGCACCTCGTTCGTCTGTGCTTGCGTATATTTTCCACATATTGCCGATTTTTTTAAACTGTCTCACAGTAAAGACCTTTTCATCGCTAGACCTCTCAATTTCGTCCTGATACGCTAAATTTGGGATCTCGCTGACTTTTGCCTCTATCATTGTATAGTTAGCCATTGAAGGGCGAAAAGTGCCGTCCATGTCCGAGCCTTCGCCAAGTTCTGCTTGCTCGGTGAATATGGCGGTTATTTCATCACCCAAACCATTAGGGTTGTAAACCGCCTTTTCACCCTTAATTTTAAGGAACTGATCCTCGGCTGCTGCAAATTGGTCGTCAAACAATGTCATATCAACGCATCCCTAACCTTAAAACTTGCCCAATCTTTAAATGGCAAATCCGACCCCAAATCCGAATCGTATGTACCCCAAACAGTCACAAATAGGGTCCCCGGCTCCAGATCATCACCGGTCAATAAAATGTTGACCTCTTGGGCCGGAATTATACTTTCCTCTTCCCGATTGTTGATTACATTACCTTCGCTATCAGTCAGAGCCCAATTGATAGTGTTTGGAGTAGCCGGATCGTCGTTTTCATCATAAAACTGAGCGTTAATTACTCCGGTTCCATCCTCATTAAACGCTATTTTAAGTTTAGTCGGCATTTAATCCCCCATTAAGCAGCAGTCGGTATATCTAGTTCATACTTCCAACTCGGAAAATCCACAGTTGATCCGCTAGTAAGATCAGGACCAGAGCAAGTTGTAATACATTTAATCTGATTAGAATTGGTAGAATTGCTCAATACAACATGATTAGGAGTACCACTTGCATCTACAGTAACACCGCTCTTGGCAGCCATAGTCAGTTTGCGTGATCCGGTTCCGGCATCGCCCTGGGCAATAGTATAATCGTTTCCATCTCCAGTTGTCATAGCTACAGAAGCAAGCTCATTAGTCAGGTCTGTTGGTGTAGAAGAATCACTCGTAACTGACTGTGTGTCTGCGTTGGCTGCGATCTCACTCAACAAAACATCTTGCACGCTATCTGGTATCTGTATGCTCATTTTTAACCTCCGTATTTTCAGGGTTTTTAACTATGTTCAATTTTTGATAAATGCTATCAATATGCAAAGTGACATGGTTTGAATCTCGATTTTCTTCCCTATTGGAATCTTGTAGTTGGTGTTTTTCCATCAAAATCCACCCCCGGTTTTTTCCCTTTTATTGTTATTTGTAACCTACCTTTTGCTATTGAAAAGTTTATATTTTCAATAACTTGACCTTGACTTATTTTATCAATAATGAGCTGAGATACTTGTGAGGCACTTGTCGCTTCCACAGTTTGACCTTGCTGAATACTGTCAATGTCCAATACAGTAACAGCATAAAAGCTGGGTTCGCTTAGTGTTTGTCCCTGAGAAACTGAATCAATCGCTAGGGATATAATTTGATCCAGGTTTGTTGTATCTATGCTCTGTCCTTGGTTTATACTATCAGTTATTAAGCTATGTACTTGCTCCAAAGATAATGCACTCACCGATTGACCTTGAGATACACTGGCTACATTGAGTAACCCTTGTGCTTGTTGCAGAGTCGGACTTACTACATTTTGACCCTGGACAATGCTATTTATAGTCAACTCTCCAGGAAGAGTCAGAGCAGGTGAGTCAACAAGTTGGTCTTGAGAAATATTATTGATCGTTAAACTTATAAGTTGATCTACTGTTAAGCTATCCATGCTTTGCGATTGCTTTACCGAATCAACCGCTAGTTGTTGCAGTTGAGAAATAGTAACTTGATCTACATTTTGCCCCTGATTTATAGTATTAATAGCCAGACTTATCATTTGTTGCAACGACAAACTGTCTATCGTTTGGCCCTGCTTTATAGCATTAGTAGTGATTGCATGGATTTGAGAAATACTCAGAGATCCTACAGTTTGAGATTGTGCTACACTTGAAATGCCAAGGCTTTGCAACTGTGCAAGAGTTGGAGATACTACTGTTTGACCCTGGATAATGCTGTCAAACGTCAAACCCGCCGCCCCCATGTCGAACCATCGCACTATCGGAACGGGCTGAAGGAGGTAGTGGGGAAATTGTCTGAAGAAATCTATCTTGTCTCTGGTTAAAGTAGTATTAAATACCAAGCAATATCTTATTTTGCCTAGAGATTGTTGCCCACTTCCTTGATTAGCTATATAACAATTTACATTCAAAGAAGAAATTGACTCTGATGCCGATAACGCTTCAAACTCTTTATTTTTACAAAACAAATGGTCACTTCCATTCCCGTACCAAACAAATCCAACAAATGCTTCTTCATCAGTGGTGAAATTAAAGCTAGATTCATTACTACCTGTTGAAGCGAGAAAAGAAAGATAATTGTTATCATTCACCCTAAGTTGATATTGATAGTCCCCCTCATTTCTCCTGCAAAAAATAGAACTCCAATCTAAACCACCAGTGGTTGTCCGTATTTGGGATAGTATTGTAAATTGGTCGTTTGTAGTAAAGTTATATGTATCACCAACATTGATTAACTCGCCGGCGTTGTTACATTGTATACCCTGTCGCTTATCTAACCAATCTCCACCTTCATTTATAGCCTTATTCCCATATAAACTAACATCCCATACATTTTTACCTGCCCCTTCCCACATCGGCCAGTAGCCGACTATACTTGCAGGGTCGATGCCGATGCGCTCAGCGTTGCGAGCTACGCTGTATTGTGCCCATTTAAGGTCATACTGCGGAGGCTTTTCTTTGCCTGTGGCTTTCCGCAAGCCATGAGTTGAAAGTCCACCTAAAACCGGAGCAAACATTAGCTATTAACCACCTTGATACCTGTGTAATACACGCTGTTTACGGTAATACTTTGATCGGTTGTATTGGCAATTAAAAGTTCCTCATATCTGCCTACATGGACAAGGATTGTCTTTGTGTAGCTGTTAGTCGAAGCATCCGAATCATCACAAATCGTTCCCTTGAAGTTCTGCCCTACATCTTTACTACCTGCGTCTTGGTCGGTAGTAGTCCCTCCATCAGCCGAATTAGCTCCGTAAAGATCAACTGTATTGCCGTTGGCAGAGGGAGCAGAGTCAAAAGTAACTTTAATCTGGACTTCCGCAACTTCTATCCACTCACCTGCCCCGGCAGAAATAGCAGCAGGAGAACTAGACATACCTCCAGATGCGATGCTTTCCTCGAGTCCAGCTATATTTGTACTTGTAATTGGTACTAAATCCGTAGTCATTTAATTGCTCCTAATTGTGGAAATTTGCTCGGCACTTACCGAGCCGTAGCCAAGTTCCTCGGCTCTAGACACATAGTAAGTACCTAAACCTTGCAGTTCCTGTGCCTCGGTTTGCGTGATAATATCGTTGTCAATCATGTCTTGGATAAGCCCCTGTACTCCCGCACTATCACTTTGGAAATTCACATCTTCCTGTTTACCCTGGATTATGGCAAGAAGTTCGTTGTGCAATGAGCCTTTTTCCATGCCATTATCAGCAAACCGCTTGTAAATACGATAAGCGGAAGCCCAATTTTGCACCTCGCTCAAGGGCACTCTGCGGTGTTTTTCCCGGTACTGGGTGTTCAAATCATCTGCAACCTCACTATCGGTCATAGAGCTATATCCACGGCTTAGAGGATCATTAACTATCTCGTCTTTGAGTGGTTTCATGTAGCTTGCTAGTGCCATCACCACCTCCATATTGCACGACTACCTTCATGCGGATCTTTTGCTCCCCTGCAATGAGCTTCATCAAACCAGGACAGGCATCTGCAAACATAGTAAGCAATATAATTGCCACGGCTTGCCGCCTTACCGAGCCTGCTTGATATTGTCTCCTGGGGATCGCCGCCTAAGGCTGTATTGCCTGCAAGATCAAGCAAAATGAACCAGTTCATTATATACTGTTTGAGTTTTTGCATAACTGAACTTATTTCCCCTTTACTACCTTGGCGACTCGCTCCATCAAGCCCTCGGAGTTAAGATCACCAAGCTTTGCACGCTTTTCCTTGCCGCGCTGATACCCTACGACACCGAGAACTCCGGCCCATAATGATAAGACTGTAGGGTTAATGGGTTGGACTTCCACTTTAAGCAGTGGCAAGACAAAATGTATACCAAATAGTGTTATTCCAAACATAAAACCGTTGAACGGCCTCCAGGAATACTGCGGCCAGCTCTCACTTTTTGCCTCTGCTCGCATCGTTTTGTTGACTGTTTCCTGGCGTTTGGTAACTTCCTGCTGCATCTTTACTCTGAAAGACTGCATTGCCTCCTGGAACTTCCTGGCCTGTTCCGGATCCTGTTTGATCTGATCCACTGCGGCTTGCGTATCCTCCTGGCCGGTTACTTTCTTGGCCACGTTGGCCACATCCTCCGCTGTCTTTTCCGCATCCTCGCCACCGAGCCAGCCGGCTATCTCCGGAGCTACCGAAACCAATCCGCCTATAGCTGTTGCCATTAAAGACATATTACTTCCCGTCTGTTTTCATCTTGTCCAATAAATTGTTGTAGGTCCTTTCCATAGTCCGCTTTTCCTGCAGGATAGCCTTTTTGTTGCGCATCCCCACGAAAAGACCAATCAAGAAACCTGCAGCCAATCCGGATCCAATATAGACAAAAGCCATGATTTACCCCTTACTTGACAAGGTTGAGCGCTCGCTGGTGCATGTCCGCCAGCCTGCGCATCCATCCCAGGCCGAAGCGGTCTAACTTAGCCAGCTTGCCGTAATAAACAGCCCGTCTAGCTACGAATTCCTTGATCGCAGATTGTTGATTTGATTTCTCTGCAGCTGCCTGTGTGTTTGGTCCGTAAACACCGTCTACAGAGGAACCGACTGACTCCTGCAGGATCCTCACTGACTTGTCAGTACCGCAATTTACCGCAGTATCGAATACGATAAGGTCGATACCCGCAGGCAGGTCCTCGCACCCGCAGGGCTCCCAGTAGTCGTTGAAATAGATCTCCCCTGCCTTTTTCTTGGTCAGCTTGGATATGTCCACGTTCGGATAGGCCCGCTTGGAGATCCCGTACTTGGTTTTTCCTCCCGGGTCGTTGGGGTCGTTGACATACCCGCCTTCCCAATAGAAAAGCGCATTCAGCGACTTTTTGAAATTTTCACGCATTATCCGGTCTCCTTTTCCTGGCATGTTACGCAAAATTTGCATCCAGGGACCGCCTCGCGCCTGGCTTTGGGAATCTCATCCCCACAACCCTGGCAAATCAAAAGGGAAGGTTCCTGGTTGCTGTTTTCCGCCCGGATCCTGTCCAAGCTTGCCTCTAAATGTTGACTTTGCACTTGCTGCGCCTGGTCTATAGTGTCAGCCATATCTATCTCCCTGTGCTTGCCAAGTTTTCGTTTTCACAGTTAAGGATCTCTTGCTGCTGGGCCTTGTCCATACCTGAGTGAACCACCAAAGCACGTATCATCCTGGTTTGCGCCTGTAGTTGCTGCCGCATGGACTGCATGTCCTGTACTATCTGATCATGCCGGTCGCTCTCGTGCTTGTGCCGCTTGTCGCACTCACTGCGGCTCACATTATTGTTTTTGGTTATGAGCCTGACCGCGACCCCAACGATCAGGCCCCCGATAACAGTGATCAAACCTGTCTCAAGTGGCGTCATAAGAGACCTCGATTAAGTTGCCTTTCCTTTTACCAATACCCCGGGCCTTGCACACATGGGCAAGGGATTGCTCTGGGTGTGCAGATCCACTCCGCGGTCGAACTTGCGCGGCGTTTGCTTGGCATAGTACAGCCTGCCGCGTGTATTGGCGGTCTCGTTAAAGTCAGCTGGAGCTACTGCGGTGTAGAAGGTATTGCTTGTTCCCCTGGGGAAGAAGTGGGCTTCGCCATCAGCAATAAAATTTTGGAGCCCTTCCGTGCCCTCTACAGATCCCCTGTACTCTTCAAAAGTGATCCCTCCGAACTGGAAGTTCTTGCGCACATCATCCCTTGTCTGGGAAGAGGATTGATACAGGAAAGTCTCATAAACATTGGGATGGTTAATGAGCTTATCCAGAAAAGAGCCGGAACAAAGACAATGTACTCCGTTCATTATCTCTCCCTGCAGGTTATCCTCGACATGCCTCTTTACCTCGAAGCATTTCCCGCGCACATCAGTGGAGTCAGTATCCAGGGCAAAATTGACGGTCTTCTGGGTTATCCCGAATTCAGTGAACAAATCGTAGATCAAGCTGCCGTCCGCATCCGGGATCTGACCTTTTATGGCCCCCATTCTCAAATTCTCCAATGTGATATCGTGCTTGTCCTTCATGGACTGCAGGCGCTCGTTGACCAAATCAGCCAATTCCCTCAACTGGCTTTCACTGCCAAATGCCCTGATGTCCTGGTATTCATCCGGAAGGATGACATCATCCAGGGGAAAATGAGGAATGACAAAAGTACGCACCTTCCTTTTGCCGCTTATGTTTTGATGTCCGGGAGATCCCACAGGCGCGGAAGGTATTAGTGTCAGCACGCCGTGCTTTTCCTCCAGCACAATGGTCCTGGACCTGCGCGGCAAAACCGGGAAAATATTCATTTCCCTGACCCTGCCATACCTGTTGGGCAAAACATTTATAGCGGATGTGAGCTGATAAACGCTGAAAGCATCGGTGCTAAACGGATCTTGCATGATTTACACCTCCTGTCGTACAACTATGCCCAGTTGCCTGAGTTCGGCCAGGGCCTTATTTTTCTGTTCGGTTGTGATTCCATCCGGCCAAACCAAACCGGACTCCACAGCTCCACTATCTCTTGCAGCCATAACTCCGGGAACGTCACCTTCAGAAGCGTCATATTCCCCCAGGGCAATACCGTGAGCTTCTTGAGCGCCGTTAACGGCTGAGGGATCGAGGGCAACATACTTTCCGGAACTATCGCCAACGGTTAAGGTATACTGCTCTCCATCCGCGATTGCTGCAGAATCCGATACCTGAATATGTTCCCCACTGTAGGGAAGCGAAGTGATTTGTTCCACCTCGTAGCCATCCGGGCCTACGATGCGAGCCGTGTTCGAACCCGTGCCGTAGATTACATAATCTCCCTGCTTGGCTTTGGGACCGAGAGAAACATGGGATTCGGAAATTCCGGTTCCGGAATCCTGGCTAAAGTTGGTAATAGCCTTGTAATCCTTGCCCAACACCTGCCCAAGGGAAATCACTTCACCGCTCAAGACAACAATGCTGTCCCTGCTGCGTCGGCCCGGAGCCTCTTCTTTCAAAACATCGCCGATGTATTTCTGTTCTTCAGTTACTGGCATTTCCTACCTCCATTACATTAATTTTCGTTTCCGGACCTCTGCTTGGCGTTTTCAACAAGCAGGTTCTGCTGTTGCTCCACGCTGCTGTCCGGACTCAACCCCTGATGCCCATGCGCTTTTTGCAATCCGTCCAGGATCTGCTGCTCGGTACCCTGGTCACTCCCCTGGTCCGATTGACCGCTGCCGAAAAGCTCCTTCGCCTTTTTCAGTTGTTCAGCTCCAAGTCCGGATTGCATAACCTGGCTCAGTTGCTGGACGCTCTCTTCTCCCCAAACGACCCTGGCTTGCTCCAGGACCTCGCTCTGGGCTTCCTGTCTTCCCTCTTGCTTCGCCTGCTCCTTGTCCTGAGCGGCTTCATCCTTTCCCTCTTTCTTGACCTGTTCGTAAAGGTCAGCATGGTTTTGCTTCAATGTCTCCAAATCCATATTCCCTCCTTTGATTGATTGAAGTGCCGCAATGACACTTTCCAGGCTGCCGATTTCATCGGCCAGTTTTGCATCTATTGCGTTTTGTCCGACCTTCAGGCCCCCTTTCAAGGCCACTACCTGGTCCCTGGTCATATCGCGGTTACGGGCAACGGCCTGGATAAATACTTCCGCAAGCTCGTTCGCCCGCTGCCGGATCTGTTCTATCCCTTCTTCAGTGTTCACATCCGGGCGTTTTTGCGGGCTGTCTGAATTAACTATTTCCAGGGAATCGTCGGGTCGGCGCCTGAGCCCGAAGACAACTCCGATGGATCCCAACTCGGCAGTAGCATCAACGGTGATTTTCGAGGTCGCCGAAGCTATCCAGTAGGCAGCAGACGCGCCCATGTCTGCAACATAAGCCTCTGTCCGCTTTTCCTTGCCCGCCTCTTCAATTATCCTGGCAAGTTCGTTTATCCCGCCTACCTGGCCGCCGGGAGAATCTATCCTCAACAGGATGGAACTGACCTGGGAATTATCCAGGGCCGCCTGTACTTCCTTGGCGAGTGTCTCTGCCGCGGGGAATCCCAATATCCGGGTAATTATATTCTCATAATGAAATATCGGCCCTATAACCTCTATTACGGCCACACTGCCCCTTAGATAAGTTAATTGTGTATTTTGGGGCTCTTCTGCAGGCTTGGTCATTAAGGCTTGTTTAGAATCCAGGTTATTCATCTGGCCAATCAAGCTGTCCAGGCCCTGTTGAGTAATAGCCCAGGACTTGCCGTACACCTCCGGCATCGATGATCCGGACTCGCCCGAAGGTTCGAACTTGATTCCATTGTTTTGGGAGCAATGTTGCCTGGCCTGTTCCTCGCTCCAGCTGGCAGTGGGATATCTGTAGGACTGCTCCACGGTTTCCCCGCTTTGCTTCAACTTGGCATATATTATGTCGAACTTTTTATTGCCGGAATTGCCCGCACCGTTTTCGCGCCTGAAAGATCCCTCCTTGCATCCGTCCGGGTTCACCAGGCGGCAACTGTGTTCATTGGGAAAAGGCATATTATTCCTCGCTTTGCTTGGGTGTATTTCTTTTTTGGTAATTAAGCTCCTTGTAGCGCTGTTCGAGCAAAGAGCGCCAATCCGTGCCGTTTTCCGCCGCAATGTCGGACAAGGTGTTGATATTGTTTTCCAGTCCCTTGATCTGGGCGTTCATTTCCTTGAGCGGATCCACGTGTCCTCGCTTGGGCGGTATCCATCTGGCCTTTGTCAGGGCTGGGAAATAATCGTAGAAATCCTTGACCGGCATGTCCTGCAAGGTCTTGAACATGCCCCGCAAAAACGCCTCTTCCATGACCATTTCCCAAACTGGCTGGGTCAAGTTGTCCACCAGCCATTTCTGATAAACCTGGAAAACGCGGTAGGCTTCCAAGAGTGCAGCCCTAGCGCTGGAATAATTGGTTTTGGAAAAGTCCTTTGCCACCACCTCATAGGGCATACCCACCGAGGCCCCTACTGCACGCAAAACCCTCTCCACAAAAGATTCAAATGTGTTCCCGGGCCTGTCGTTCTTGAGTACGTGGGGCTTTTCGCCTATATTGCCGTACATGAATTGACCGGGCTGGACTTCCTGGTGATAGGTAGTTTCATCATCTTCATTATTCGGATTGCGAATATTGCCATAAGCTTCCGCTGGATTCTGACTTTCAATAAATACAGGGATACTGCTGGCCACTATCGATCCCACCAGCTCGTAATCCAGATAGTCGCTCAGGTCCTTGAAGAATTTCATTGCCGGGGACAGCACGGAAACACCACGGACCTGTTCCGGTTCCTTTTGGATAAACGAATGCAACAGACCTGGCCGGTGGCCCAGGCTTGCCTGTATACGCGCATAGGAGTTGGAATCTGCGGAATAAGTTCCTGGACTGACAACTTTGTATTCATTCAAGGAAGGATTGCTGAGCCAATAGGCGATAGGTTTGCCATTGCCGTCCATTTCCACGCCGTCACGGACATTTGCGTCCTGCTCCTTGTCTGCCGGCGTGGACATGCGCACCGGATCCAATTGCTGCAGAGCCAAGGAAAAATTGCGCCCGCTTTCCTGCTTCATTACCGGCAACACCAGGTATTCGCCGTTTGTAAGCAGGGATTGCATACAGCTAAGCTGCAATCCCCAGAAAGGAAGCTTGCCGCGAACATCTGATTCCCTGGTCCAAAGCTGCCAAATCCACTCCGCCTCTGCCTGGAACTGTTCAACCTTTTCCTTGCTCCAGCCCAGGACATCGGCATTGGGTTGCGATTGGGGCTGCAGGCCGGTGCCTACTGAATTTATGGACATGGAATCCACGACGCTTGCAGCGTGGGGATCATTGGCAACCAGGTCCCTGGCTCTGCCCTGGCTTTTTGACCTATTCCGCCCTTCGCTCCAGAAGTTCAGCCATTGCGGGATCCAGTTCTTCATGGTGCCCTTGTCGCTGCCCGATTCCCTGGCGATCCCTGCCAGCGCACTGAACTGCACTTTTGCAGCATAGCGCTTTACAGCAACTCCGGGGCTAACCTTTGCTATCGCCCTATCCAGTAATCCAGGTGCAGGTCTGTTCATTTCTTGGGCCTCCCGGGAAGGAAAAACGGTCCTGTGCCCACTTCAAACTCGGCAAGCTCGCGCCTTAAATAATTAAGGGTCTTGCGGATCTCCGGCAGATCGGCATTAGTCAATTTGCGGTCGCCCACATCGTAGGACTGGCCAACAGCACAGGCCTCAAATGCAGCTTTCCAAACCGCAATCTTTTGCTCCAATTCCTGTTTGTCTTTCCAAATGCCCACAAATCCCCCAGGGTTTACACGGATTGAATTGTAAACTTATGGGGCGACTATATAGGAAGGTTGCAAGGTGTGTCTGCAAAGCATGAAAAGCGTGAAAAAAATGAAAAGCATGAAAAAATTGACGAAGGTGGGACGAAAACAACTATGAACAATTTATAATTTGTTTATCAATTTATTGTTAAGAATCTTCAGGATATGTATTGTTTCAGCTGGTTAGCATCGGCCTCATTACATCAATAGGTTTATAGAAATCAAATAAAATTTTTGATAATATGGATGCTCCTATGTAACTAGAATATTGTGTTATTTTGAACTTAATCAATCTTTATATTTCAATAACTGATCATTTTTAAAACTTTTTAGGGCATTTATTATAGATTCAAAAAAAATCATATTTTTTTAAAACCATATTTTATTAATAAGTTCACAAAACGATTTTTTTTTGCACAATATTCTTCGAAAAATTTCTGTCCAAAATTTTGCTTTAACAATTCAACACGTATTTTTCTTTTTGAGTTATTAAAACAATGATGTAATATAAAATATGATACTTTAATTCCATATTTAACATCAGCAAGTGCCATATTTAAATTTTCATCAATTTTTTTATAATCATTGTTATCTTGTGCAATATTTTTAGCTCTATCAAGATGAGTATCAATATTTATGCAAGTCTGCTTTAACCAAAGAATATTAACAGCAATTTTAGCATCATATTCAGAAATAGTAGAATTCAATAAATCTAATTGCTCCTGTAAAAACATAGGCATTTTTATAGATAAAGCATGAATGTTAGAAATATTCTTTTTTGAATTAAATTCATACAAAACATTCAGTACTTCAATAATAAAAAAACCAACTAAATTAATAGCTTGATCTCTTTTACGATTCAACTCACACTTATAAAATATATGTTGTAATACTCCGCCAATAATGACACCAAGGAGAGCTGCTATTCCAGTTATTATTGCAGCATCTACTGAAGTATTATTTGTTGATGCCATAATGCTCCATATTTTCATCAAGCCATAAATGCTAACAAAATATGTTGTACTAGAGCAGGAATAGAAGAGCTATTTAACACAGCGACTTGATTAATTCTCTATTTAAGATAAAAATAAAGGCGAAACAAAAATTAAATCTATAATTATGTTTTTCTATATTTAGTCAAATGCTTATATTAATGCCTATTTTCAATTTCTTTTATTAACTCATTTAATGAAGTACCTTTAAAAGAATTATCTTTTCTCCAACCTGCATTTTTTTCTTTTTCAACAAAATACGATTGTTTTTTTCTATTATAAATTACACGGTATCTACAGTTACTACAATTTCTTATCGGATATCCATTCTCTATAGTCCAATCATTAACCTTTTTGCTAATGGAGTTTAGTCTTGCTAAAAATTCTGATGATGATTGATATCGTTTTTCAGGTTTAATATTACAAGCTTTAGATACGGTAAGTCTTAACGGTTTACATACCCAAGGAGGGAGGGTTGACAAGTCAACAACATTCCCTTTTTCAATTTTATTCTTTATACACTCTTTTGCAAAAATTTGTCTTTCAATTTCATCAGTTATCAATCTATACTTTTTTATCTCTCTAGGATTTAACCATGATGGATCATCGTAAGGTAAATACCCTCCAAGCAACTGAAACAAAACCACACCTACTTGATAAATATCACCAGGGATTCCGTATTCACCAGTAGATATTGACTCTGGAGGTGTATAGATTAAAGAATGTCCAGAACCCGGGATAGAACTCTGACCTTCTGGTATCTTCTTAACTGAACCAAAATCACCTATAATAGCCTTATCATCGTCATCAATCAATATATTTTCTGCTTTTAAATCTCTATGCAGAAGATTTTTTGAATGTAAAAAACTTAAACCTAATAGTATATCTCTCGTAACTGAAACTGCTCTTTTATTTCCTCTTATACCATTTAAAATTTCTTTATCTAAATCTCCATTTGAACAATAAGAAGTTAAAAAATAAGCATAATCATCATTAACATGAGATGCATCTAAAATTTTTATAACATTATTAGACTCAATACTTGCTAAATGTTTAGGCTCAATGTGATATTTAGCTTCACCACCCCAATCATAAAATTTTATGGCAACATTTTGGCCATGAATTTTATTTTTTCCAAAAAATAACCAACCACATGCACCTGAACGACTTCTTTTTGTAATTTCAATATCTTTTGAAATTTCAACAAGTTTATCTCTTATAGGACTTGGTACATCTAATATTTCATAACTAAAATTGGATATTTTCATGGTAATTCAGCAAAAGCAGTTTCAAAAGCAATTTTTTGATATTGGTATAGTTCTGAAGGGATATAAACATTATGACGTTTTTTAGAAGCAGATATTTTTTGTGGTGTAACAAGAATTACAGGACATTCATCATATAATTGAATAATGCCTTCAAGTTTAAATCCTACAGGACCTCCTACATAGTCACCCTTCTTACTACGCATTTTTATCAAAACTTTAGTTACTTTATTTTCCCTAAAAAAAGCAAAAATAGAATCTTTGAAGGCTTTCACCTCATCCTGATCAGAATCATCCTTAAGTATTATTTTTCTTGGTTCTACATTTATAATACTAAAGTCTTCTTTTTCTCCTTGAATCAAAACAAGTCTAGCTTCTGATCCTGTCAATTCAATTCCACAGATTGTCATACTTCCACCTAATCCAATGCTAAAAATTACAGTTTAAATAAATTCAAAATGAACCATAAATATTTTAATAATACCTAGATTAAGCGGTTTTAAACGATCAAAATACAATAAAATTCCAGTATGACGGTACATATTGGACTTAGCTACTTT
>CAJXKR010000035.1 GCA_913055815.1 uncultured Desulfohalobiaceae bacterium
ATACGGGGTCCGGGATGACAGATTCGCGATTAAAGTGCTTATTGTTACCGACATTTAAAGTGTGACAAGGCACTAGTTATTGGGTTCAGTTTCATTTTATGATTTCAAGAAATTTCATCTCCCGGCTATTTTGGTATAACCGGGAGATGGAATTTCTTGAAATGTCCGGGCCGCAGGATTACCTACGGCCCGGAGTATGTATTGATTACAGGCAATATGGATCAGGTATGATCTGAATATATGGCCTCTTGAACAGAGTGGTTTCGTTTTTCTCTGGATCGTATTTGGAGTTTACAAAACATCTCCACTTGTCGTCGTCAATAGCCATACAATCGGTCCTGTAGTAAAAACCGGGATATCTGGTCTCATCCCTGAACTCGATGTGTTGCATGTGCAGCCGAACTGTCCAGAGCCTGTGGAACTGCTCCCAGCATCTCAAGAGCTCGTGCAAGTCTCTTGCACCCAGGTTCTTGGAGTCTTCTTCCAGCATACTCAAGAGATGGAAGCCCTGCTTGAGCATAGGTTCGGAAGTCATGTAATGAGTGGAACAGCCAGCACCGTATTCGTCAGTGTGCTTCATCAAGCGCATCATGAAATTGCGCGGTGTAATGAAGTAGGGATTGACAGTGGGATCGGTGGACTCTCCCTTGGTTTCTTCGTACTTGTACCACGGTCCATAAACCTCGTTTTTGAGGTCTTCGTTACTGCGCGGCAGTGTAGGAGTGAAATCCTTGTGATCCACTACCCAGCGAACCATCTGTTTTCCGGCAATCCTACCCTCGGCGTGGGATCCTGAGGAGAACTTGTGACCGGATGCGCCAACTCCGTCTGCGCAAGTGAACAGTCCGTTTACAGTGGTCATTCTATTGTAAACTTTGCCGTTGTCAGCCTTGATCTTGTAATCGTCAGGCACCCATTCCTCGTCTGGTCCGGAAACCCAGATACCGCAACAACCGGAGTGGGATCCCAGGAGATAGGGTTCAGTCGGCATCAATTCAGAAGGACTTTCTTCTGGCTTGATGTCCATGCATGCCCAGAGGTTGGCCTGACCGGGTGCCATATCCAGGAAGTCTTCCCATGCTTCGGACTCAAGGTGCTTTTGTTCGTTCTTGTCCAGTTCCTTGAAGGTGTTCTGCAAAGCAGTAGCGGTGTCCATGAATATTGGGCCCTTTCCTTCCCTGATTTCCTTCATCATCATGTGACTGCGCAAGCAGGCGGGAATTACTGAACCTTGAGCATACCCCCTGTCTTGATAGGGCTTCATTAGATGTGCGTTCTCTTTGTCATAGAGCTTGCCTTCGGCATTTGTGGCTGTAGCCTTGAACAGGAGGAACCAGGCACCAACAGGTCCGTAACCGTCCTTGAATCTTGCGGGGCAGAAACGGTTTTCCATCATGGTCATTTCAGCACCTGCTTGTGCGCACATGGAATAGGTGGAGCCAGCGTTCCAAACCGGATACCAGGCACGACCCATACCTTCACCTGTGGACCTGGGCCTGTAAACGTTTACTGCACCGCCGCAGGCTACCATCATGGCATTGGCCTTGAAAACGTATACCTTGTTTTCACGAGCGGAAAAACCAACTGCACCTGCGATCCTGTTGGGCTCGTTGGAATCCAGCAGGAGCTTAACGATGAAGATCCTCTCCATATATCTATCTTCACCCAATGCATTCTTGGCTGCTTCGGCAACGATTACCTTGTAGGATTCACCGTTGATCATGATCTGCCATCTTCCGGTACGTACCGGGGAAGAACCTTCTCGAACCGCATGGCCTTCGGACTGGGCCTTTGCACCGTCCAGGTTCTTTCCTTCCTTCTTAACCCAGACAGGGAGTCCCCATTCCTCGAACAAGTGAACGGAATCGTCAACGTGCCGGCCCAAGTCGTAAATCAGGTCTTCACGTACAACACCCATGAGGTCGGTCCTAATCATTCTAACATAGTCCGCGGGATCGTTCTCACCCAGGTAGGTGTTAATAGCGGACAAGCCGGGTGCTACAGCGCCGGACCTTTCCATTGCTGCCTTGTCAACCAGCATAATGTTAACATCGTGCTTTTCAGCCCAGCGTACTGCTTCCACTGCAGCACCGCAGGCACCCATACCTCCGCCTACAATCAAGGCATCGGTACTCATTTCAACTACTTCGGGTTCTGCAAGCGCCAGTCCCTTAGTTGCTTCTTTGGTTGGTAACTGAGGCATATATACACTCCTTTTTTTCTTTTGTTTTACTACGTTATGATGTGATGATTCTCAAAATCCAACACAAAATTGTTTTTACCAGGTTTGTTTGGCGTCCAGTTCTTTAACCTCGAATTTGGTGTTAACTACGTTTTCGGGTGCTTTCACTTGATCTTCTGTATAAAGTACCTGATTTTCGAGATCCCCGGCTTCGGGCTTGCCTTCAAAGGGATCGATGGATCCTTCCGGGGTGGTCCTGATCGGGAACTTGAACCTTTTTACCTCTCCGCTTCTGAACTGAACAGTCCACATAATGTCTTCTGCACTGCGCAAGGGGATACTGGTTCCGCCCATGGGAGCGATATCTGCATAAGGCCTAGCGGTGATAGCGCCTTGGGGGCAGATCTTGATGCAGGAATAGCATTCCCAGCACTGATCCGGTTCCTGGTTATAAGCGAGCATTTCTTTTTCATCCAAAATCATGAGGTCGTTGGGGCAAACATACATACAAGCTGTTATTTCGCCACCCTTGCAGCCATCACATTTTTCAGGGTTTACATAAGTTGGCATGTTACTCCTCCTTGTTCCTATTTATTATTTATTATCAGTTGATTTGTATTTAATCTTGAACTGATAACTCGTTTATACTTCCTTCAACACGTCGCTAACTACTTCCAGGCTCTTTTTTTCCACGACCTTGTCGAAAATCTTGTCCTTGAGATACGGAGGCAATAGCTCGATGCTGCCTGTGGTGGATGTATCGTGCTTGGCACCGAATTCCTTAACCAACCTGTCTGCTTCTTCATTAGTGGCATACACTGTCAAGACTTTCATCCCTGCCAGCCGTTCCTCAGTGTGTTTATCCAAGCCAAGTTCCTTCAATTTCTCGTAGCGTTCCTCGTTAACCCATATATAAATCGGATTTTTTCCGTCTGTCATAAAAACCTCCTGTTATCTAACTATAGTGGTTCAATATCAAATACCGGTGTTCTGGTCTCCAGATATTCCTCGTTCACAAAGGGAGAGTTCTGCGCACCGTATTTGTTGGCACTTTCCATCGCGCGGTCAAATACTTCCGGCCTGATAATCAATCTGGGAGGTTTAACACCGTCTGTAACAATACTGCGAATCAGGGTTCCGCTGAATTTCTGCTGTTGATCCTTGTGGTTGCAAAGGCCTTCACTGGTTATCTCGGCACATACGGGGCAGTACAACCAATTCATGGAATAGACGGGAGTAATGTCGAGCTGATCCCTTACACTTTCCAACAGATGATGAGCCTCGTAGCCACCGTAATAATCGCCCACTCCGGCGTGGTCCCTGCCGAACATGTGATGGGTGATGCCCAGGTTTACCCTGAGTATGGCGTGGAAGATAGCTTCCTTGGGCCCTGCATATCTCATGTCCCAGAATGTCAGGGAGGTGAGATGGTTGTGGGGACCGAAATAACCGGCGTTTTGCAGTTCGTTCTGGCAGAGTATGATCGCCTCGTCTATGTAGTCCTTGACCCTCTTTTCACCGATAATCGCATTGACAACAACTCCCACGTTGGGCTTTTCAACAGGAAGGTCGTTGTGTGTCTGGAAAAATGCACCCTTCATCAACCATTCGTGACCGGTGTGCGGAATATTCCTGGTCTGGTGGGCAACTGATCTGTCCCATCCCCTTTCCTTGATCACTTCCCTCATCTTCAGGGGAGGCAGGAAATAGGGACCAAAGGGTTCGTTAATAGTCGGCTCTTTCAACAGTGTAATCTTTCCGCCCACGAACTTGTCCTTGCAATTATAAATCCTGTGGCAACCAGGGTGCTTTTCTTCGGTAGTCCCGAATACTGATTGGCACATCTCGGTTCTATCAACTTCAAAAATATCTTCCACTTCCAAAAGCGCCATGGGATTGCCTTGATAAGTCAGAACTACGGATTTCCCGTTCTCAACCCCGTAATCAGCTATTTCCTTGTCAGAGAGGTCCAGCATGATCGGGATGGGCCAAAGTGTGCCATCCGGAAGCTTCATGTCTTTAACAACGGAATCCACCTGTTTCTTGTTCATGAATCCTTCCAAGGGGGTGAACCATCCGTAGGAAATGTCGATGATTTCGTTTGCGATTTGCTTGTTGATGGGAACCTGTGCGAGGCCCTTAATCTTTTCCTTGGCCTCATCCGGTTTCATGATTCTTTCTTTGATTTCCTTGCCACCGTGTCCTATTTCTGCCATATACAGTCTCCTTTTTTTAACAGTTTATAGCTAAACTATTTCCTAAAAACTAATTTTTTTAAACTAACTTATTCCAATGTTGATTAGCCTATCTCTATATCAACCTGTGAACAAAAACTTGTGCATTTTTTAACAAGGCCTGATCGACTTGTCAAGTTATTTTGTGGTCAAATTTAGATATATCTTCGTATGAAGGATGTTTTCGTTTTGAGAAATCTTGAACATTGAAATCAAAGGCTTTTTTTATTGGATCAATTCGAGTTTATCTTCGAATGTAAATTTATAAATCGGCTAATTACCTTTGTGAAAAAATAAACAAATTGTCAAGAAAAATTTAAAGTTTTCCTTGTCAAGCTAAACAATTCTATGTTCGAAATTCGAGGTTATTAATCAAGGCTGGATATTATATTACAAGTGCTTAATACTCTCTGGCAATATAAAACTAATAATTTCAAACTATTATCAAAGGATTTCGACTGTTGAGCATTCAAGGAATTTAACCGGAAATTCCAATTTTAGAATGTGCTATCTTTTTTCCAAGTATTTAGGGCTGACAGCAATTTGATACCCCATATTTAAATCAGAAAATTGAGTTTTTAAATTAAACAAATTTTCTGGTATATTATAGAAATTAGTTAAAATACTGCCGTCTGACTCCATTAAATGATCCGGAAGCTATCCCCGACTGATGAAACTTTTTTGAATCTGTGCAGCCAGTAAATGAAAGGCTATGGGTAATTCGCTGCAATATAGAAAAAATTCCGGATTTAAATATGTGATTAAATTTTCCTTTGTCCTTGCAAGGAAAAGATTGTTGAATTAGTCTTGTATCCGAATTGAAGGCTTACTGTTTCCTTATTCGGAAACTAGTAATTTCCGGATGGAATCTAGTCTGATAACAGAAATTTACCCCAAGGATAGTAAAAGATGAACAGCAACAAGAACGATAAGCAGAAAGGAAAATCCATAACTGATCAGATTTGTGACATTGATAACAAGATCCTGGACCTTTTGTCCAAACGGTCAGATTTGTTGAAAAAGGCTGCGCAGGCCAGGGGTCAAAAAAAGATCTCCATTGTGGACTCTGAACAGGAAAAGAGGATCTGGAAAAAGTGGTACGAGAATTCGGAAAAGTTGGATTTGAACGAGAAATTATTGAAAAAGATTTTTCATTTTTCAAATGCACTGGGGTATCAAAAGGCTGAAGAAAAATCCGAGGAACAGTTTGCCTTAAGTCCCACCACTAAAGAGGCGAATATCAACATAACAGGACCCAGGGACAGGGATTTGACGAGATTCTGGCTATCCATTGCCGCCTTGTGCAGCACTGCAATAAAGATTGAACCCGCTATTTTGAACGACACCAACATAGAATTGGCCAAGGCCATGAACATGGCAGATGGCAATTTTGCCTGGGAAAAAAGCGGCATCGGCAAAGAAGCCGGTGGGATGCTTGATTTTGAGCAAAAATTGATATTTGTGGGCGGGGACAGTATTAATTTGTATCTGCTTGCAGTCTTGGCGATATTGGAACCCGGTTATTGCAAGTTTACCGGCAATAGCGAATTGAAAGTGCAAAACCTGAATCATGTATATGAATTTCTCCCGCAATTGGGTGCCAGGGCGGTACCATTAATACCCGGAAACGAAGGGTTGCCTATTCGCATTGAATCCAGCGGGGAACTGGCAGAGGAAATATTTTTTGCAGAAGATGCCCCGGAAGAATTCGTGGCAGTGGTATGCCTTTGCCTTCCGTTTATGAACAATGCAGGTAAAACAGAGGAATTTAGACTGCAGTGGCCATCTCCCTTTACTACCTATTCCAGGCTGGAACGGGTGGCGAGCGTGCTTCGCTATTGCGGAATAAAAGCGGATCTCGGGGATTGTGAGTTTCGTGTCAAACTGAAGGACAAGCCCACTTGTCCGCAAGTTCCAGAAATTTCACTGGATCCGGCCTTGAGCGCTTACGTGCTGGTCATGCCCCGGATCCTGGGCGGTGTTGTACAACTGCAGGGAGAGTTTCCGGATTGGACCACTGACGGCAAACTAGTGAAGGATATTTTGAGCGCTTTGGGGGTTTCCCTGGAAAATTACCCGGAAAAGGTGGTTGCCGCAAGGAGTGAAACATTGGACGGCAGGATCCAGTTGGACATCTCCACTCGCAGTGAGCTTTATCCCCTGTGTTTGGCCCTGGGATTAGTGCTGCCCAACCCAGTAGCTATCCGGAGCGCAGAAGAAGACATGGCTGATTTCGGGATCTTTTTATTGGACAAGCTCGGGGCCTCTTATCAGCAAGAGGATGATACTTTGGAAATTATGGACTGTCCTACCAGTTCCCCTGAAAAGGTTAACATCTCAGTACCGGATGCTTGGTGGGGGCTGGCAGTGGCGCTGGTGTCCCTGAAAAGGCCAGGAATCGTGTTGGGGAATCCCGGGGAATTGACCCGGCTGTGGCCATATTTCTGGCACTTGTACAAAGGTTTGCCTGACCCGCAGGTTACAGGGAAAAAAGGTGACAACACCTTGTCAAACTCTTCACAACGTTCCAAGCGCAGGCGCAAAGTGGAGTAAGCCCACGCGAGGGCGTGATCAGTGAAAGATTGCAAGCATATCAGTCCTGGAGGGATATGGGCTGTCCAGTGGATTCCAATACCGCCCTCCAGTAATTGGACTTGGTATCTATTTTTTTCCTGCCCTGGATGACAAAATTCAAGGGCAGGTAGACGAACTGATCCTGCTGCTTGCTTACCACCATGTTGGTCTTTCCGGACATGGCGGCGTGTACCGCGTTTTGCCCCAGGAAGCCGCAATAAATGCGGTCGGTTGAATTTGCCGGGATGGATCGTATGATGTAGCTGGGGTCGATAAATTTCAAGGTGATTGGCAGATCCTTTTGTTTGAAATAGTCCTTGATCCTGTCCTGCAGCAGGGAACATATATCCCCTAGTATAGGGTTGCCAGATGCATCCGTGTTGCCTTTTTCCAGGCTGTCCTGGTATTCCCTCCTGTAGATATCCTGTCCTGCGCCCTCTGCCACCACTATTACCGCGTGCCCCCTTTGTTGCAATCTGCGATCCAGATACTGCAATAGTCCGTTTTTTCCTTCCAATTCGAAAGGCTTCTCCGGGATCAGGACAATATTTACCTCTTTCAGGGCCAGGGCGGCCTCGGCTGCGATGAATCCGGATTCCCTGCCCATGAACTTGACCATGCCTATGCCGTTGGGAGCACCCAGGGCTTCGGTATGAGCGCACCTGATAGCTTCGGTTGCCTTGGTAACCGCGGTGTCAAATCCGAAAGTCCTGGAGACGAAGTTTATATCGTTGTCTATGGTCTTGGGGATACCGATGATGGAGATTTTCAACTGCCTTTTGACGACTTCCTCCGCGATTGCGGAAGCTGCCTTCATGGTCCCGTCTCCGCCGATCAAGAACAGGATGTTGATATTCATGCGTTCCAGGGCGTCCACGATTTCCTCCGGGGGTTGCGGTCCCCTGGAGGATCCCAGGATTGTCCCGCCGAATTCGTGGATGTCCGCTACGGTGTCCGGGGTGAGTTCCCATACCTCGTGTCCGAATTTGGGTATAAATCCCTCAAGTCCGAATCTGATTCCCAGGATGGAGGTCATTCCGTATTGATAATACGCCTCCATAACAATGGCCCGGATTACATCGTTAATACCCGGGCATAACCCGCCACAGGTGGCAATGGCGCATTTGGTCTTGCTTGGGTCAAAATAGATATTATCCCTGGGCCCTGCTGCGTTCAGGGAGTAGTACACAAAGTTTTCCGGGTGGTCTTTTTCACTGTCATGGTCAACAGGAACCGTAACCTTGCTTTCTTCCGGGGTAAAAATGTCAAAGGGCAATGGCGATGGAATCTTGGGGGTTCCCAGAACTTCCACTTCCGCATGATGTATCTTGTTTTCTGGCATATGCTTCACCTTTGTATTATCTGCCTGAGAGTTGTTTTTTTGTTAAAGATGTGTGTTTTTCGCTTCATGTTAACACCCATACCCTGAACGGGCACAACGAAGCATGGGCAATCTCGTCAACAAATACTTTCGTTGCGAGAAAAGGTGCTCAACTTGTAGAATAAATAGGCTATCGGTTTTTTTTCTTACTTAAAACCTAACACCTTAAAACTCTGGTAATCTCGACTACGAAGTAGCGAGAAAACTTTTTCATGTTAAAGTGTCTTATAGATTTTAATTCCGGATCTTGGAATTCGTCCTTTCAGGATGTTTTTCCAGGTGCTTGTATCTATTCAGGGCTGTTTCGGCTAATTTATCCAGGATTTGATTCAGATCCGAACTGTTCAGGGTTGAAATAAATTCTGGATTGTTTTTGACCTTTTCGCTTAGGGAATAGTAAGGGTTGGAGTTGGTGTTTAGGCTAATGTCTTCGAACTCGAGGTCAAAACTGGAAAATATTTTTTTGAACAGTTCCTGCGCTGCGTAGTTGAAAAATTTTTTCACGTCTTCTGAGGATTCTGCTTTGTTCATTCTGTTGCGGTATGTGGGAAGGATTTCCTGTTCAAGTTTTCTGAAGGATGTCTGATTTGACATATTCAACCTCTCGAAATAAAGTTTTGAAAATGTTTAGTTAAAGGTGAGGATACCACTGCAAAAGCTCATCTGCCGTATTATGGCGTGGCTTATTCCAATGTCAGGTATGGCGGTAACGGGGGTATAAGTTTTGATGGGAGGATGCTGGAATATTCCCGCGAAGTGAAGGAGGACAAGGAAAGGATATTGGTTAAATTCAGAATTCACGGAGACAATATCCTCTATATATGTTCCCTCAGTGTTTCGAAAAGTGGTTCCGCATCATTGCATATCATTCCTGACAATAGACAGTCTATAAGTTATTGGGGAGATATAAAAAAGATAGACTAGTGCAATCACTGCGAATTTCATTTAGTAGAATTTCAGATATTAAGAAGATTAGCTCACCTTTTATGAGACTCCACTATATATATAATTGGGACTTTTCGGTTATAATAATAGACAAAAATCCATAAAATTATAGGCTGTATACCAATAAATTTACTACAGAACGGCTCCTTCTCCGTAGTTACTACGAAGGAGAAGCTCCTCTCCCTTTTGAAAGGGAGAGGCTGGGAGAGGGTACGCTAATGAAGCTATAGCTAATAAACATATAATGTTACGTTAATACAGTTATTAGATCAATCTCAAATTCGTCTGAAATTTCTACATTGGCATACTCTCCCCCGCCTCCCTTGAAAAGGGAGGAGCTTGGTGAGTGCCAGATTTAATGGTTTTTGCTTAATGGCCAAGAAAATGATTATAAATAAATCAATTTGTTTACCAAGGTTATAATCAAAATTCAGATGATAATCTCAATTTCAAAACTAAGATATTTTCCTTCTCTTCGTTAATGTTTTACATAAATTAATTTAGTGGTTATACCACTGTGCTCCCTACATATTCTTAATCTCCTCGAGGATCTTTTGTACGGAATCTTTGGCATTGCCAAAGAGCATCCTTGTTTTGTCCTGTAAAAACAGCTGGTTTTCAATTCCCGAGTATCCCTTGCCCATTCCTCTTTTCATCACAATCACATTTTTGGCCTCATTGGCTTCGACAATAGGCATACCATAAATAGGGCTTCCCGGATCTTCTTTTGCAGCGGGGTTTACGGTATCATTGGCTCCAATAACCAATACCACATCTGTGTTGGGCAACTGGGGATTGACGTCTTCCATCTTCAACAGCTTATCATAGGGCACCTCAGCCTCTGCAAGCAAAACATTCATGTGACCGGGCATTCTGCCTGCCACCGGATGGATGGCATATTTGACTTCCACTCCGTTCCCTTCAAGCATCTGATCCAGCTCACGGACGGCATGCTGTGCTTTGGCCACAGCCAGGCCGTAACCGGGGGTGATCACTACCCGCTGGGAATAATTCATCAGTATCGCAGCATCGCTCACTGAGATCTCCTTGATGGTGCCACCTTCCGATTGTGCTGCAGAAGCACCTCCACCAAAAGCTCCGATGATTACATTAATCAGAGAACGGTTCATGGCTTTACACATCAGCACAGTAAGTATTGATCCGGCTGCCCCGACAAAAATACCTCCAAGGATCATAGCCTGGTTCCCGTAAATGAAACCGGCCATAGCTGCGGCAATACCAGTAAAAGAATTCAGCAGGGAAATCACTACCGGCATATCCGCTCCTCCAATGGGCATGACAAACAACACTCCATAAACCAGAGATATAACAAACAACCCATATATCAGGGCGCTGGCCGTGTCACTTCCCATAGAGGCCAGATATACCAATAATCCAAGCACCACTACCAATAAAATGATATTCACATATTTCATGACCGGAGAGAAAATGTCCCCGACTTTTCCGTCAAGCTTGCCATAAGCGATCAGGCTGCCGCTAAAGGAAATGCTTCCTATGGTTAAACCAAGGAGGGTTACGATCAATATTCCCGCGGTAGATACTGCAGGATATTCCATCAGTGCCACAAGGGCAGAAGCAATACCTCCGGTAGCATTAAACAGCGACACCAGTTGAGGCATGGCCGTCATTTTTACCTTCCTGGCAACCACCCATCCAACAACTGCAGCAATGAGAATGGTCAATACCACAATGATGCCGTTGGTAAGGGTTATCTTTTCTCCTTCGCCGGATTCATGCAGGAACAATGTGGTAACCATAGCCAGGATCATCCCTGAAGCGGCCCATAAATTACCTTTTTTGGCTGTTTCAGGATGACTTAAAAACTTTAAACCTACTACAAAAAATATGGCTGCAATCAAATAAGTTAACTCAAGAATTGCAGCACTCAGGGTAAATGTTTCTCCATTTAATGTTTGATATAGCATTTTTCCTTATTTTTTATTTTTCTTTTTAAACATATCCAGCATTCTGTCGGTAACTACAAAGCCGCCTACAACATTTAAAGTACCGAAGAAAACCGCCAGAATACCCAGAATAAAATTGACTGAAAATGAAATCTCGGCATGGCCCAACAATATAATTCCACCAATGATGATCACTCCGCTGATGGCATTGGCACCTGACATCAAAGGTGTATGCAATACCGAAGGTACGTTAGAGATTACTTCAAATCCAAGAAAAATCGCCAAAGCAATAACAAAAACGGATTCCTTGTAAGTGTAAAAAAAGACCAGTATTTCTTCCATAAACTCATTATTTTTTAACAGTTTTCAATCGCTCATTTACTATTTCTCCTTCATGAGTAAAGCAGGTTTCTTTAAGGATGTTGTCCTCAAAATTCAGGTTGAACTCGCCTTCACCTGAAAACATCACTTTCAAAAAATCGGTGAGGTTGTTGCCAAACATTTTGCTGGCATCAACCGGCATATCATTGGGATAATCTGATTTACCGATGATCTTTACCTGATGCTTCACAACCATTGTATCATTCTCCGTAAGCTCACAATTGCCTCCCGATGAAGCGGCAAGATCAACAATTACCGAACCGGGTTTCATTTGTTCCACCGTCTCTTTGTGAACAAGAAGAGGTGCTTTTTTCCCCGGTATCTGGGCAGTTGTAATAATAACATCAGATTTTATGGCATGATCATGAACCAGTTGCCTTTGTTTTTGTTTGTAGTCCTCAGTCTGTTCCACCGCATACCCTCCGGCATCGGCAGCTTCCTGAGCACCTTCGACTTCAATAAATTTGGCTCCCAAACTTTGTACTTCTTCCTTTACTTCGCTTCTAACATCAAAAGCCTCAAGCACCCCGCCAAGCCTTCTTCCGGTTGCAATCGCCTGTAATCCGGCCACTCCTGCACCCAGCACCAATACTTTTGCCGGTTTGATGGTACCTGCAGCGGTCATAAACATAGGGAAAAACTTTGGCAGATTCATAGCTGCATCCACTATAGCTTTATAGCCTGCTATGGTAGCCATTGAAGACAAAACATCCATGGACTGTGCCCTCGTTATCCTGGGAATGCTATCCAGGCTGAACGTGGTCATGTTTCGGGATGCGGCATACTCCAAAAGCGCCTTATTCATCAGCGGATTGAACAGAGATACCAGAACCTTTCCTTCATCAATCCCTGACATTTCCTGTTCTGAAAAAGGATTGATCCTAAGTAGCATATCGCCCTGACCGACAACTTCATCATAGTTTTTAATTTCTGCCCCGGCATCGCTGTAATCATTGTCACTGACAAAAGCACCCTCACCCGCTCCGCTTTGCACCAGCAAGGTGAGGTTCATTTTTACAAGCTCCCGGACATTGTCGGGCAAAAGTGCTACCCTGGGATCATCCCCGGTTTCCTTTAATAAACCTACTTTCATAATACAACACCTTTATATTTTTAAACATAGATAATTTCAAACACCATAAAATTATTCCTCAAACATTCATATCTCCCTTTTTGTTCAATATTCAAGGCAAACGAGAATATTTATCCTGTCGCCGGCAAACCGGTTTGAAACATTGAGAGGGTGTAGGTTGTCATTATTGTTTAATGTAACCCAAAGGTAAAAAATTTCTGTGCATGGATACATTCACATTTCTGGGAAATACCGATATAAATACCATAGAAAAATTATACAGCCAGTACCTTGAAGATCCTGGCCAACTGGATATCAGTTGGCAAAACTTCTTTAAAGGTTTCGAGTTTGCCCGCCGGCAATTTAAAGATGATGGTCTTGATGAGGGAGGTTTTGACAAAGAATTTAAAGCAATCAATCTGATCGATGCTTACCGGAAAAGAGGGCACCTCTTTACCAAGACCAATCCGGTAAGAAGCAGGCGCAACTATACACCGACACTCAATATTGAGAACCATGGGCTTTCCGAAGAAGATATGGATAAGGTATTTCAGGCAGGTAACCGGATTGGAATCGGTCCTGCCAGACTGAGGGATATTGTTGAACATCTGGAACAAACCTATTGCGGGTCAATCGGTGCCGAATACATGTATATCAGGAAGCCGGAAACAACCACCTGGTTGCAGGAAAAGATGGAATCCACGAAAAACATCCCTTCCTTTAATAAACAGGAAAGAAAGCATATATATAACCATTTAAAGCATGCTGTAGGATTTGAAAGGTTTATACACCGGAAATTCGTAGGTCAGAAGCGATTTTCACTGGAAGGGGCAGAAGCATTGATACCATCCCTTGCATCAGTAATAGATAAGGGAGCGGATCTGGGAATCGAAGAGTTCAGTATTGCCATGTCGCACCGGGGACGCCTGAATGTGCTGGCCAACATCCTGAAAAAACCCGTCAAAGACATATTTGATGAGTTTGTAGGGGAAGCTTTTGAAGAAAACAAGATGTTGGGAGATGTAAAATACCATCTGGGATACAGCAATCTGATCACTTCCGATAAGGGGAAGAAGGTATGGCTGAATATGGCGCCGAATCCTTCGCATCTGGAAGCCGTGGATCCTGTTGTGGAAGGGATATCCAAGGCAAAAATCACCCATAAGTACGTGCACGATTATAACAAACTGGCTCCTATTTTAATTCACGGAGATGCCGCCATAGCGGCCCAGGGTGTGGTATATGAAACCATTCAGATGTCGCAGCTCCCCGGTTATCATACCGGCGGCACCATCCACTTGGTAATCAATAATCAGGTAGGTTTTACCACCAGCTACCTGGAAGGCAGAAGCAGCACCTATTGCACCGATATAGGAAAAGTGACCAAATCACCCATTTTTCATGTGAATGGTGATGATGTGGAAGCTGTGGTGTACACCATACAGCTTGCCATGGAGTACAGGCAAAAATTTCACACCGATGTATTCATTGATCTGCTTTGTTACAGAAAACACGGGCATAATGAAGGCGATGAGCCCCGTTTCACCCAGCCCCTGCTCTACAAGGCCATCAGCAAACATCCCAATCCAAGGGATATTTATAGCAATTTTTTGATCAACAATAAAATATATACTGAAGAAGAAATCAAAAAAGAAGAAAACGATTACAACCAATGGCTGGAAACAAAGCTGGAAGAAGCCAGGAAATCGAAAAAGGTGCATATCAGGCAATTCCTTAAGGAAGAATGGGAAAATTACATTTACCCCGAATACAGAGATTTCGATCAATCGCCCGACTCCAATATCGAGTATGAGAAACTGAAAACCATAGCGGACAAGATCAATCACCTGCCTTCCGACATGAAATTTTTCAAAAAGGCTTACAAGCTCATTGAACAGCGTAAGAAAATGATCAGGGAAAACCGGCTTGATTGGGGGACGGCTGAGCTGCTTGCCTATGGAACGCTGGTGGATGAGGGATATCCTGTAAGACTGAGCGGTCAGGACTCGGAAAGGGGAACCTTTTCCCACCGGCACTCTACCTTTACTCTGGAAGATTCAGATCAAAAGTATGTACCCCTTAAACACATCAATGAACACCAGGGAGAATTTCACATTTACAATTCCCCGCTTTCTGAGTTTGGTGTCATGGGCTTTGAATACGGCTATGCGCTGACCACTCCGGAAGGGCTTACAATCTGGGAAGCCCAGTTCGGAGATTTTAACAATATGGGCCAGGTAATTATTGATCAGTACATCAGTTCGGCCGAAGAGAAGTGGGGCCTGATGAACGGCATCGTCCTGTTTCTGCCCCATGGTTATGAAGGACAGGGACCGGAACATTCCAGCGGAAAGATGGAACGCTTCCTGAATCTGGCTGTCAACAATAACATGCAGATCGTTAACTGCACTACACCAGCCAATTTCTATCATGTTCTGCGCCGGCAGATACACCGAAACTTCAGGGTTCCGCTCATACTGTTCACACCCAAAAGTCTGCTGAGACACAGCAGGGTGGTTTCAAGCATGGAAGACCTTGCCTACAAAAAATTCAGGAAAGTTATCGATGATCCTGAAGTCAATAATAAAGAGGTGCATCGGGTTATTTTTTGCAGTGGCAAAATTTATTACGATCTGCTGGAACGCAGGGAACATTTTAATATCAAAGACGTCGCCCTCATCCGTATTGAACAGTTGTATCCCTTTCCGGATAAGGAGGTAGAGCAGGTTATCGGCAAATACAAAAATACCGAACAATGGATTTGGATTCAGGAAGAACCGGAAAACATGGGTGCCTGGAAATACATCAGGGATCAGTTCAAAGATATTGATCTGCGCTCCATAACAAGAGCACCCAGTGCCAGTCCGGCCGTGGGGTTGTATCAACTGCACCAGATAGAACAGAACGATATCCTGGGAAAGGCATTCAGAAAATGTACCTGCGGGCTGAATTACAAATACTGCAATCTGGATTGCGAAGTAGGGCGATACAGAAAACCTGTCAAACAGCAAAACCATATCAAGTAAATTATGATTGAAATAAAAATCCCCAGTCCCGGGGAATCCATAACCGAAGCGGAAATAGCCGGCTGGCTGGTTAGCGATGGTGACTATGTGGAAAAAGACCAGGAAATCGCCGAAATTGAATCGGACAAAGCCACACTGCCCCTTATTGCCGAGGCAAGCGGTAAGATAGAAATTTTGGCCGGGGAAGGAGAAACCATCCACGTAGGAAATATAGCCTGCCGGATAGACGAAACGGCAAAAGCCCCGGATAAGTCCGAACCCGGAGAAGAGAAAGGGGATCATCAGGCGGAAATAGCAACCCATTCAAAGGATTCCGAATCTTCATCCAAATCCTCAGAAACAGGCAAAGAAACAGATGAAGAAGCCGGTGAAACAAAAGAAAAAGAAGAGTCTTACGGTAAAATAAAAATGACACCCGTCGCACAAAAGATGATGGAAGAATACAACCTTTCCATCGATGATGTACTGAAAGGGCTGAGGAGGATAAACAAACAGGATGTGGAGCTGGCACGGGAAGCCCTCAAGTCTAAAGAACCGGATGAAGAAGAACCCAGTAACCGCCGGTTTTCAAGAGAAACCAACCGCCAACGCATGAGCCGCCTAAGGAGGAAACTCAGCGAGCGCCTGGTTGCCGTAAAAAACGAGACTGCCATGCTCACAACCTTCAATGAAGCAGACATGTCGGAGGTGATGGCGTTGAGAAAAAAATTTCAACAGGAGTTTCGGGAAAAGCACGGCATCAAGCTGGGTTTTATGTCGTTTTTCATCAAAGCCGCCACCATAGCCCTGGAACGCTATCCCAATGTCAATTCCATGATTGAGGGGGATGAGATTGTATACCCGGAATATACAGATATTGGCATTGCCGTACAGACCCCTAAAGGATTGATGGTACCCGTAATCCGAAATACCGAAAGCCTCAGCATAGCAGAAATTGAGCGGAAAGTCAAAGAATTTGCCGAAAAGGGACAAAACAACCGCATTTCCATTGAGGAAATGGAGGGTGGCACGTTCAGCATCACCAACGGCGGTGTATTTGGCTCCCTTCTGTCCACACCCATACTCAATCCCCCTCAGTCAGCCATACTGGGCATGCATACCATACAAGAACGCCCTGTAGCCATAGAAGGCAAGGTAGAGATAAGACCTATGATGTACCTGGCCCTGTCCTACGATCACCGCATCATCGATGGCAAGGAATCGGTAAGCTTCCTGATGAAAGTGAAAGAATTGATAGAAAATCCACAGGCCATGCTTCCGGGAGGCAAGAATCCGGAACGGCTGCTCCTGGGTTTATAATAGTTGGATGCTTGCCCACCGAAGCTTTAGCGAAGGTGGGCCTGCCCACACGCTGTCGCTGAAGCTTTAGCG
>CAJXKR010000036.1 GCA_913055815.1 uncultured Desulfohalobiaceae bacterium
AAATCGTCTATCGGGATCGCGTATTCCAACCTAAGCGGTCCCATGGGGGAATTCCAGCGGATCCCGGCACCGTAGCTCCTGAAGAAATCCAGGGATACGTCTTCGGATTTATCCCACACATTTCCGGCATCGAAAAAGAACACCCCCATAAGGCGAATATCCTCTTTCAAGGGAAAATACAATTCGTAATTGGTCTGGAAGAACTTGTATCCCCCTACATCATAAGAATAATCACCCTCCTTATCATATTCAGTACTGGAAATATCGCGGTAATCGTATCCCCGCACCGAATTCAATCCACCCAGATAGAATCTTTCAAAATCAGGCACCTCTTCACCCTGGTTTTCGAACAACCTTCCTGCATTCCAGTGCCAGTTCAGGGTAAACTTCCAGATAGGGGTATAGTAATAGCTGAAATCGTATTCAGCCTTGATATAGTCGTCGTCACCTCCCAGGATGCCTCCGGAATATTCAGTGGAGATTTGATTCTTGGTGCCCTTAGTAGGGGCGTAGCGCCTATTGGTAGTGTCCCTTTTTACAGAAACAGAGGCACTCCTGGACCAGTTCTCACCTTCATCTATTGCAGGATTGGCAAAATCATCCACATCACTGACCTCGTATCTGGATAATTGAATATTCCAGTACAGCCTGGTATAATCCCCTATGGTATAGGCAAACTTCCATTTCCCTCCGGTGTTTAACAAATCGTAATCGTCGTATATCCTGGATGTATTGTAAGCATCAAACCCCATGCCCAGGGGACCATTATATAAATGCGGATTCCAGAAGCTAAGCTGGAAACGGGTGGTTTCAGAACTATACTTTCCTTGAAGGCTGATATTGTACCCCTTGCCCAGGAAATTCCTCTCCTGGAGCTTGGCAGTGAAAAAAGCCCGATCTATGCTGGAATAACCGGCACCTGCACTGAAGGATCCCGTGGATTTTTCTTCCACATCCACCTTTAAATCCATTTTGTTGCTTTCGCCAGTGGGAAGTGTATTTATATCAATAGATTTGAAAAAACCCAGCCTTTGCAAATTCTGTTTGGAGCGAGACAACTTGTCCCCGCTGAACTGGGTCCCGGCTGTAAGCAGCATCTCCCTGCGGATGACATTGTCTTTTGTTTTCCGGTTGCCGGCAATTTCCAATCTGCGTATATAAACCATCTGTTTTTTGTTCAAGGTATATGTTATTGATACTGTATTGTCTTCCTTGTTCTTGTCCAGATCTATGTTGGTACTGGCATATGCGTATCCGTAATCGGTATAGTAGTTTGTCAAGTTTTCCCTGTCCTTGTTCATTACTGACCTGTCAAAGTATTTATCCTTTGCCGCCAACTGATCCATTTGGATCAGTTGCAGGAGCTTTTTCCTTGGACTGATCAGCTCCCCTTCCAGGGATACATCTTTTACTCTGTAGCGCGGGCCCTCCACTACCTGGAAAATTATATTTATACCCTGTTTAGTCACTTTCACCCTGGGCTGGGCTATTTTAACTTCTATAAATCCCTTTTGCGCATAATAGGATTTCAGAACCGCAACATCCCTGTTCAGTTGATCCTCTTTCAAGATCCCTCCCCCGGTGATCCAGGAAAAAAACCATCTCTCGGAAATCGAAAGCTGATCACGCAATGTTGCCGGATCTATCTTTTCCGCACCTTTGATTTTTATTTTATTGATATAGAGTTGTTCACCTTCTTCCACTTGAATAATCAAGTTTGCCTTCCGTTGTGCAACCTCCTCTTGTTCATGGGAGAGATCGACTTTATAATGGCCATCTTTCCTGTAAAGCTGTTTAATCTTTCTAAGATCCTGGCTCAAAGTCCTGGAATTCAACACCGTCCCGGTTTCTGTCTGCATTGCATCCAAGATCTCGCTATCGTCCAAATTCTTGTTGCCTTTTATTATAATATCCTTGATCAGGGGCTTTTCTTCTACTTGGAAAACAACTCTTTTACCTGTGTCAGTATCTTGGACAAAAGTTTTTACATCTTCGAATGAACCGCTCTTATAGAGCCTCTTGATGTCGGAATTTATTTTCTCCTTGCTCAGATAGTCCCCTTTCTGGATATCCAAGCGGTTTAACACAAATTCATTATCCACTATTTCGTTCCCAGTGATTTCGATCTCGCTAATAGTTTGCTTACTGGAAAGGTAATCCCGGATTTTGCCGGATATTCTGTCTGTGGAGTTGGAGAGGTCCTCAGATGGCTTTTGAGTTAAATTAAAGGACTTTGTTGCTACGTCCTCTGCTGAACTGACCAGCCTGAGGTCAAAATCCAGGGTTGCATTTTCCTGGTTGGCAAGGCCGTAAAGGCCGTAGTCAGCACCTGCCATTTTAGTCAACCGGCGAACAATACTAACATCCATTGTCCGAACCTCTTGTTCCGATAACAGGCTTTGGGATGTTTCTTGGTCGGTAACGGCAAACCCTTTTGATTCCAGGGATTCACGGAGCAAAATCGGGAGTTGTTTCTCCGTTTCATCCTTGTTCTGGGATTTTACCTGTAAGGGAAGCACGAGGATTTCATTTTTGCTGTTATCAGAATAGGCAGAATTTTCCAAAAAAACACCCTGTCCGATCAAGAGTACGAGCAAAAACGCTAAAACCTTTGCAAGGCAAGTCCAGGGCTTGGGCTTTAAATTGTTCGCTCTTTTAATTGCTGCAGCTCTAGATGATAAGTTCATACAATTCTCAGCTTTAACCTTGTTAGTGCTTGAACGAAAACTCACCCATCTACTTCGTCGCTTCAAAATTGCTCCTTGTATATAGGCAAGTTTACGTTCAATCACAGTTTTCGATCAGGCACTAGTTGTGATAAATTTCAGATTAAAAATAGTTTGCCCTGATTAGCTTTTTACCGACTCCAGTCCTGGTTTACAGCACCCCCCTTCGCTACGGGAGCGGGTATAGCCCAAGGGAATCCTGTATCGTAAAACAATGCCCCAGGCTACGCTGTTTTTTCCGCAGTTGCCACCTCGCTTAGTTCACCTGTCTTCAACAGGAGCTTTTTTTGCATTTTATCTGCCAGGTCGTGGTTGTGGGTAGCTAGTATCAGGGTTGTTCCCAGTTTTTGATTCAAATGGAGCAAAAGATCCTGGATTATTTCCCCGTTTTTCTCATCCAGATTTCCCGTGGGTTCGTCTGCAAACAAGCAGTCCGGATCCTGCATCAGGGCCCGGGCAGTGGAGGCAAGCTGGCGTTCACCTCCTGAAAGGGTCAATACAGGCTGTTTTTCCTGGCCCGAAAGCCCCACGGTCCTCAAAAGCCCTTTTGCTTTTTCCAGGGATTTCTTTTTGCTCTGACCCTGGATTAAAGCTGGCATTGCCACGTTTTCCAGGGTGCTGAACTCCGGTAGTAAATGATGGAATTGAAATATGAATCCGATTTTTTGATTGCGAAAATTTGCCAGCCCCAGAGGGGAAAATCTGCTTATATCCTCTCCGTGGAAGTATATTTGTCCGAAGGTGGGAGTATCCAGCCCCCCCATGATGTGCAAGAGGGTGGTTTTCCCGGATCCGGAGGAACCGACGATAGCCACGGTTTCCTCCTTGTACACAGATAAATTGATGTTTTGCAGGATATTAATAGTTTCATTGGGGTTACTTATTTGTTTCCCCATTTTATATAGATTGTATACAGGCGGACTATTCATATCTCAAGACCTCGGCGGGCTGAAGTTTAGAAGCCTGCTTGGCCGGATATAAAGTAGCCAGAAAACTCAGGGTCATGGCGGCTACGGCGATAAGGGCCAAATCCAGGGATTCCAGACTGATCGGGATTTGGCTCAGATAATAAACATCACTGGGAAGTTGTATAAATTGGTATTTCTGCAACAAGAAACTTACGCCCAAACCCAGCAAGAAACCAAGGGCAGTGCCGATAAATCCGATAATTGTTCCCTGCCAGATAAATATCCTTTTTATATGTTCTCTCCTGGCACCCAGGGACATTAATACGGCAATATCCCGCCTCTTTTCCATTACCAGCATTATCAGGGTGGTGATTATGCTAAATGAACCCACTAATACAATCATGACCAATATTATGGCCATAGCTGTCTTTTCCAGTTTCAGTGCGGAAAACAGGTTCTTGTTCATGTCCATCCAAGTCCGGATCACAAGGGTATTATCCGATAATTTCCCCTGAATCTTATCTTTTATTGCTTCGGCTGCATATATATCCTGCAGTTTTACTTCCAACCCAGTGATCAGGTCACCGTCGTATCCCAGAAGCTTTTGGGCTGCCGGAATCGTGGTATAGACCATAGAAGAGTCGTATTGATACATTCCGGTTTCGAATATTCCGACTACCCGGAATTTTTGGATTTCGGGGGAAAAACCTGCTGCGGACTCCTTCCCGCTGGGGCTTAGCAGATTCACTTTGTCGCCCTTTGTCACTCCCAGTGTTTGGGCTATTTTACCTCCCAGGAGTATCCCGGGGGGCGAATCTTGGGACTTCAATGTTTGCAATGATCCCAAGCGCATATATTTTTGTATATCCAGCACGTTTTTAGCACCGCTAGAAGATATCCCCCTTATTACGCTCCCTTTCACTCCAGTGGGTGTACTTAGCATGACTTCGGAATAGATAAAGGGCATTGCCGCTTTTACACCGGAAATTTTTTCAATATTTTCAATCGCGGTATTGTAGTCCCTGAATCCCCCGTCGATCTTGTTTACTATCAAGTCAGCATTTACACCCAGGATCTTGTCCCGCAGGTTTTTACTGAATCCGTTCATAACTCCCAGGACCACGATCAGGGCAGCAACCCCAATAGCTACCCCCAATACGGAAAAAAAGGAAATAGCAGAGATAAAGCTGTGTTTTCGCCTAGTGACGAGATACCTAAGGGCTACAAAAAGTTCGAATGGCATAATTTTAATATTATTCCGGTCTTAGATGGGGAAAAAGGATCACTTCCCTGATGGAGGCACTGTCAGTAAAGAGCATCACCAATCTGTCAATGCCCACACCTTCTCCCGCAGCAGGGGGCATGCCGTACTCCAGCGCCCGAACGTAATCCTCGTCCATGAACAGGCTTTCTTCGTCACCTCGAGCCTTGGATTCCACCTGCTCCTGGAAACGCGCTTTCTGATCCCTGGGATCGTTCAATTCCGAAAACGCATTAGCCATCTCCTTGCCTGCTATAAACAGCTCGAATCTGTCGGTCAAAGAGCTGTCCCGGGGATTTTTTCTGGACAAAGGAGAAATGTCCAAGGGATAGTGGTAAATGAAATGGGGTTGTATCAGTTTGGGCTCCACCAGTATATCGAACAGTTTGGCCTGGATTTTGCCCAGGGTCTCTTCCTCTTGAACATTCTCTCCCAATTTTTTGACCAGCTTTTTGGCCTGATCCGGATCAGAATATTCCTCTTGGTTTAGCCCCCCCAGTTCTTCCAGGGCTTGGTGGAAAGTGAGCCTTTTCCAGGGAGGTGTGAAATCCAGGGTATAGGATTGGTATTCAAATTTCAGTTCGCCTTTTATTTGCTTTGCCAAGTGGGTCAGCATCTGTTCCGTAAAATCCATCAAGTGTGCGTAAGTGGCATAGGCCTGATAGAACTCCAACATCGTGAATTCCGGATTGTGTTGGGTGGATATGCCTTCATTCCTGAAATTACGGTTGATTTCAAAGACCTTCTCGAATCCTCCCACCAAGAGTCTTTTCAAGTACAGTTCCGGGGCCACCCTCAAATACAATTCCATATCCAGGGCATTGTGATAGGTTTCAAAAGGTTTGGCGGTTGCCCCCCCGGGTATGGGTTGCATCATCGGGGTCTCGACTTCCATGAAATTGTGGTTTTCCAAATACTTTCTGGTCTCTTTCAAGACCTGGGTCCGGATATGGAATTTCTCCCTGACTTCCGGATTGACTATCAAGTCCACATAACGCTGCCTGTATCTTGCCTCCACATCCTTTAGCCCGTGATATTTTTCCGGGAGGGGCCTGAAGGACTTGGTCAGCAGTTGAAAGGAGTGTGCATTCAAAGTCAGTTCGTCGGTCTTGGTCCTAAATAGTTGACCGCTTACACCCACTATGTCACCGATATCCAGTTTCTTGAAAAAGTTGTAGTCCTCTTCCCCCACAGAGTTTTTTTGGATAAAGATTTGCAGAGTACCGGTGTGGTCGTTCAAATGGAAAAAAGAAGCCTTACCGAAGGATCTGAGGGAAACGATCCTGCCGGCCAGGGCAAAAGTGGCCTCTGTCTGCTGTATCTGATCCGCATCCAGGGCTTGATAATTTTCCAAAATATAGGATACGTCGGTATCCTTTTGGAAATCATTCGGGAAAAGCTCCACCCCGTATTGTTCCAATTGTTCGGCTTTTTCCCGCCTGTCCTCTAGCACCTTGCTGCTTGAATCTTTCTTTGACACCTTTTGACTCCGTTTATTTTTGCTGAACTTGAAGACAACATTCATAAGTCAATTTATATATTGCGTCAAGAAACTAGATCTGAATAAAACAATTTATTTATCGCCAATTTGTTTTTTTCAACCCCTTTTTTGCTTCGGATCGCAAATTGACTTTTGTTGCTACCCGTGGCAACATTTATTAGAGTTAAATAAATTTATTGCTTAATTTACCTTGTGAATCCATTACCGGACAGGCAGTCAGGAAATGCTCGGAATATAAAAACTGTTTTACGTTATTAGCATCAAAATGGGAGGTAATTATGAAAAGGATTATAACATTCATCTTTGCTTTGCTTTTGCTAGTTGGGATCTCTTCCGGAGTATCTGCCAAGCAGACATTGCAATTCTCTTGTTCGGCTCAAATTGCGGAAGCCTTCGGAAAATCCGTGATAGATGAAATTGAAGCAAAAAACCCCTTGAATGTGGATATTTCCATTGCTTCATCCCATACGGCACTGCAGAGACTGATAAACGGCTTCAGCGAGTTGGCCTGCATTGCATACCCTCTGCCCAACGAGTACAGGCAGAAGGGATATGTTGAAATACCCTTTGCAAAAGACAAGCTGGCTGTAATAACAAACAAGTCCAATCCAGTGGACAACATCACCAGTATGCAACTGCGCAAGATATTTATCGGAAACATTGAAAATTGGCAACAATTGGGAGGAAAGGACGAAAAAATAATCTCCCTGGGCCCAAACCGTGAGACCGCAAGTTGCGATAATTTCTGCAGAAACATCATGGGCGGGCATAGAATAGGATATAATTACACTGCTGATACATCCACCAGAGTGATGCAAGGGGTCAAGGATATGCCCGGGAGTATTTCGTTTACTTCCTATGCCGCAGTGGAGGATGATAACGAACTGAAGATCCTGAATGTGGACGGTGTATCGGTAAAGAGCGATGAATATCCCTTGTGGCAAAACTATTCCATGGTAACCAAAGGCAAGCCAGGGAGCAAGGCACGCATATTCATCAATGCAGTGTTTTCCGAGCGGGGGAAGGAAATAATGGAACAAAGAGGGATGAAACCGCTTACTCCCAAAGGATTCAATGCTACCGCCAAAGCGGAATAAATCGGGATAATCAAGTTTCAACCGGCTTCCGCCCATTACCTGAGGCTGGAAAGCATTAGGATTTAAACCTGCATGGGAGCAACTTGCCAAGGGAGTGTTTTACAACCCAAAGAGTTCGAGGTTCTCGCTGCATCGCTGTCGAGATTGCTCGAGATTCTATGTCCTTGTGCCTTCGGACAAGATTGCCCAAAGTTTTCGTATCAAAACAATACGTTGTGACACAAGGGGAACTACATTCAAGTGCAATATAACAATCTGTAATTTCAGAAAGTTATGATAAAACCTTTAACCTTCCAGATACAAATATAAAATTCAAATTTCGAAATTCAAAGTAAAATCAAAGAGTTGATCATATATCGAGCATCAAGAGAGTAGATATTAATTTATTTTCAAAGCTAAAATGGGAGCTAAAAATAACTTATTGATAAGATTTATTTTTTGTTCAGAACAAAATTAACTTGTCTCCAGAACCTTGAACAGTCAAGATGAAAATCAAATAAAATACCAAAGAGGGAATAAAATGAAACAAACAGGCACTAAAACAATCCCTAGAGTTGCAGCGCTCTTGATACTTTTGTCCGCGACCGTGTTTTCAACCGGATGTGCCAGCATTTTGACAGCTTCATTCCCCCCGACGAGTGAAATAAAAAAGGGGAAAGTAACCACGGGAGAACCCGACGGATACAGTTACGAGATCGAAGAGGTAAAGGCTGACACCTTCCAATTGGACAAGGCCCCGCTTTGTCCTGAATTAATTGAACGCTACAAAGTGGAGCAAAAACAGTTAAGGGGTGTTTGGCTCGCCTGGACTTATATACCAGCCCTGGGATTGGGATACTTTGACTGGATATACGCGGATGGCATAGCCTCATCCAGCAGGAATGTGACAATGATAGAGGAGGTTCCCACGGGAGTTAGGCGCAAATGCGGCCCCGAAAAAGTTGCCGCCAATGAGAAGGTGTTTGTGCAGATCCCCGGCTTGAGAGAATTCAAGGCCTTGAACACCAACGACAGGGGTGAATTGGACCTTGCTCCCATAACAGAGCAGTATCGGGATTTCATTTCCCTGAACCTGTTTGTAACAAGACAGGACAGGTTGCAGTACGTGAGCACACTATATATGCAATAGTTGCAGAACCCATGATAATATCGGACCGCAAGGAGTGCAATGGGATCTAGGTGTTTACAATTTGAGGAGTAAATCCGTTTACCCAAGCAGGTGCCTGCTGTAAAATCAATCGGCATATTCCCCGGTACTCGGAGAGGGGGTTCAATCCTGCATGTTGCCTGCAAGGAACTGCCTCTTTTTGCACAATTCAAATTCCTGCATACTCAAGTCCGGGTTAACGGCGAATATTATGTAGAAGGGGTTTATGTAGCCCAAACTCCAATCCAGCAAGATGCAAATACTGTTTTCGGATGTGCCTGCCTTTACTTCCTTGATAAAGGGCAGCACATCCACACATTTGGTGCCCTTTTTGGTAGGTTTTTCCACAGGCAAGCCTGCAAGACCCTCCAATTCAAACCACTTTGGATAAAAAGACTCCGCGACCTTATCTGCGGCAAAAAACAGTTCGTACTCTTCAATACGGCTTGTTTCCGGAAATATACCGGGCTCAATCTCTTGGAGTCCAAAGAACCGGATACCCTGGATACTCATGGTGTTCAAGCGCTCTATAATTTCCGAACCGGACAACCTGGAACGCAGATACAGGTCGCACCATTCGCAAGTGCTGGAGATGCCCACCGGCAAGGCCCGGCCGAAGGAGACCAGGGGTTTGGGCTGGTAGCCCCGGGAAAAAGTCACAGGGAGGTTTGCCCTGCGAAAAGTCCTTTCCAGGACGCTTTGAAGTTCCAATTGACTCAAGTACTTGGCAGGGCCCTGCTTGGTAAACCACAGTTTAAGGAGTTGACTCTTCTCCCCCAAGTTCACCTCTTCAAATCCACTTGCCTGGAAATCTTCAGAATATTGATCCCTGTCCTCGCGATTTAGCCTGGGGGATATGCTTTGACTCGCATCTTGTTTTTGAAGTGCGGAGGAACTTTTTATATGATTGCAGACCCCGCATTCCTGGCAGGTATTGTATCTACAATCCGGGCTCTGCTTGGCCTCTTTGGAACGTTTTTGCTCCCGAAGCAAAAAATCACGGGTTACACCGAGGTTTAAATATTCCCAGGGCAAAGTCTGCTGCGTGTCTCTTTTATTCAAATACTGCTTGGGATCAATATCAAGATCTTTGAATGCGTCCATCCAGATATCCAGATTGAAGGATTCCTGCCAACTCGTGAACACATCTCCCCATTGATATGCTTTTAGTACCGACTCGCCCAATTTATTGTCCCCTCTTGAAAAAACGCCTTCCAAAAAGCTCATGTAGGGATCGTGCCATTTCAAGGTAAGTTTCTTATTGGACTTGAAAAGTTTTTTCAGGAAATTTATCTTTTCCAGGCTTTCCTGGGGGGCTTCTTGTTCCTCCCATTGAAACGGGGTGTGCGGCTTGGGTATAAAAGGGGATATGGATGCGGTAATATTGGTCCTTTTTCGATCATGGGAGGTGTCCAGTACCTTTTGGCAAAGTTCGAATATTGCGCGGACATCCTCCCAGGTTTCGGTGGGATGTCCGATCATGAAATAGAGCTTGATATTGTTCCAGCCCAATTCGAACAAGGAACTAGTATGTTCCAAGAGCTCCTGTTCACTTATCCCCTTGTTGATCACCCTGCGCAGCCTTTCAGTCCCAGCCTCGGGAGCTATGGTAGCACCGGTCCTCTTTATGCTGGACAGCATGGACATAAGAGCAGGGCTCAAGGACCCCGCCCTTAAGGAAGGAAGTGAGATTGCTACCTGCCTAATCCGGCACTGTTCGAAACTTTGTTGGAAAAGGGCCTCCAGGACGGAAAAATCCCCGGTACTCAAGGAAAGGAAAGATATCTCCTCAAATCCGGTCTGCTCCAATCCGTTGGAGACTATTCTCCCGAGTTCCTGCAGGGAACGCTCACGAACAGGCCTCTGGGTTGTTCCGGCCTGGCAAAACCTGCATCCCCTGGTGCACCCCCTGGCGATCTCCAGGGTAAACCTGTCGTGTACCGGCTTACCAAAGGGAATTATTTGCTCCATGCAGAATCCAGCTGTATTCAGGTCCGGAACCACCCTCTTTTCCACGTCTCCAGTGCCGGCGGTGTTTTTATCCTCGTTAAGTGAAGGGATATAAATACCCGGGAGTCCCTGCAGCCTTTGCAGAGTCTGCAACCTGCTGGTATTTGTCTCTTTAGAATTTAAGACAACATCGGCAATTTCCAGGATTGCCTCTTCCCCGTCTCCCAACAGGAAAACATCGAAAAAAGGAGCTATCGGTTCGGGGTTGAATACCGAACCTCCACCTATGAGCAAGGGGAAGTTGGCTCCCCTGTCCCTGGCTTTAAAGGGAATATTGGCCAAGTCCAGCATATAGAGAAGGGTGCTGTAGCAAAGCTCATGTGTCAGGGAAAATCCCAGTATATCCAACCTGTTCAGTGGAGTATCGGATTCCAGTGTGGACAGTTCAGAGCCGTAATTTTTTAATGTTTCCGCCACCTGCAAGGAAGGTGCGAAAACCCTTTCAGCCCGGATATCTTGTCTATCATTAAGGATCTTATACAAAATCTTTTGACCCAGATAGGACATACCTACTTCGTACAGGTCCGGAAAGGCCAGCCCGAAACTGAGTGCGGTGTCTTCCGGGTCCTTGTGTACGGTATTGATTTCAGTTCCTACATAATGGCTGGGTTGTTTGAATAAAGGCAATAATTCTTGCATAATCGAAAGCCCTGATATGGATAAAAATTCTGCGCCCTTGAGTTGTAAAATCCAAGCCTGAACCCGGTAATCCGGATCAACAAAACACACCACCGCTACTTGTTATTACAGGCGCTTAAATCAAGCAGCACTGGTTTAGCGGATCATTCCAGCGGGTAGCCTAGCGGTTGTTTATTTGGACGGGAAAAAAGTTAAGGCGGTCTGGTGTGACCGCCAACTGTTCGGGAATGTTGAACTCTATTTAGTGCCTGACCAAAATCCGTGATTGGACGTAATCTTGCCCATATACAAGCAGCAAAAACCCTGTAGCCGCACTGCATATTAATACGTACGGATTTCAAAGGGTTAAAGCTTTGATGTAGATGGGGGGAGTTTTTGTCCAATCACTATTTAAGAAGATCTCCGATATTGGTCATCCCGCCGCCGGCTTGAGAGCCACCCAGGTTCTGAAGATCGCCCGGCCCGGAAAGAGTGAGGTTGCTGGAGGCTTCCAGATACTTGTTCTTGAGATCGTCCGGCATATTTTTGTATGTATAGATAACGTGTTCCAAGGAGATCTCGCCTTCTATCTCGTTGTCAAACGGATAGCCAAAAGGTAGCAGGGCCATTTGAACGCTGCCCTGTTGATTTGGGACTGTTTGCAGGGTTGCCGGGTCCTTGAGTTTTCCCTCTTCTTCGTTTATTTTACCAATGACCATATCTCCGGTGATTAATTTGACTAACTGAATATCTTGAGACATAAATATACCTCTCCTTGTTTTTTAAAATTCAGAAATGAAAATATTCACTCCACATCCTTGTGTCAAGGACAAAAATGTGTATAACCCTTTTTCAACAGGGATAGCCTGTATTCTGGTAGACTCTTTATCTTTGCAGGGTTAGGCGGCAAGTATTCGGGTAGTCAATTTTCTGCAAATTTGCCTGGAGTGAACAAAACACCCCGGTTGGAGGACAACTTCCCCCAGGCTAAGCGTGTTGGGTCTCGATTAAACTTAAACTTTTTTGGAGACAAGCTATATGTGGCTGGACATATTTTTTTTGGTGATCTTGACATTTACTTCTGTGTACGGCTTATTCAAGGGTCTAATCAAGGAAGTATCCTCCATTGTGGGTTTGGTGTTGGGTGTAATTGCAGCCAACCAATACTACCAATCACTGGGTGCAACCCTCGGGGACATGTCGGTGAGCTCCCCGTATGCCGAAATTTTGGCTTATTTGGCAATATTTGCTGCTGTTTTGCTTGCTGTGATATCGATAGGTATTGTTTTGAAGAAACTGCTCAAAATCAGTATGCTGGGGTGGCTTGACAAATTGGCAGGAGGAATATTCGGGTTCTTGAAAGGGATCCTGATAATTTGTGTACTAATGCTTATACTTACCTTTGTCCTACAAGCCAATTCCCCGATACTGCAAAATTCCCGAATTGCCCCCTTGTTTACTAACTTTAACCAAAATTTTTCCTCGCTTATACCCCAAGATATCCAGCAGGGCTATATGGAAAAGAGCAAGAGCTTGGAAAAATCCTGGAAAGACCACCTACAGCCGGTTCTTAATTCCAATAAAACCAAGTCTGCTGATTAGTATCAGATAAAGGAGAAAAGTTATGATCAGTCCTGAAAATGTTATAAACATTATCCAGCAATTGACCTCCCCCGAGGGTTGCCCTTGGGACAAGGAGCAAACCCCTCACACCCTGGGTGATTATCTAATAGAAGAGACATTTGAATTGGTGGAAGCCATGAGATCAAATGATTTTGAAGGGGTAAAGGAAGAAATGGGCGACGTGTTCTTTTTGCTGTTTTTTGTCTCCGAATTGATGGAAGGTGATACCCAGACCTTCCTACAGGAGGTTTGGGAGAACAATGCACAAAAGATGATCAGGCGGCATCCCCATGTTTTTGACAACGAACAGGTAAACGATATGGGTGAAATCCATAAAAAATGGGAAGAGATAAAGAAACAGGAAAAGGAAAAGAGCGCAGCAAAGAACAACCTTGACAATCCCTTCGAATCCATTCCCGCCTCTCTCCCTCCCCTGGTCAAGGCATACCGTTTGAATGCCAAAGCGGAAAAAGCCGGGTTTACCTGGCCAGGAAACAATGAACAGGAGAACGCCCTGCAACAGGAGTGGAAAGAATGGCTTGCAGCCCTGAAACAAGGCAGTTGCCAACAAAAGGAAGAGGAATTCGGGGATCTTTTGTTCTCCCTGGTGGAACACGGACGCAGGCACGGGATAAAGTCCAATTCCGCACTACAGCTGGCCAACACAAAATTCCTGGACAGGATACAGGCCATGCTCGATATTGCAAGGGAAAGAGGGCAAAATTGGCAATCCCTGGATTTGGAAGAAAAGAACAAGCTATGGGAAGAGGTAAAGAGGGGAGAAAAATAGTAGCAACATAGATAAACAGGTTTAGCCTGTTAATCCACGGCTTTTTTGTTTTAGAGTTCAATTTACTGTATATATTTGATTTTTTAATCCATACAAATTTAAAATCCGAAATTCAAATATCGAAATTCGGGCAATCTTGACCAACTGGATCAAGAAATAAAATCAAAGAGTTGATAAAACATCAAACATCAAGCGTTTAAATAGTTATTTATTTTCAAAGCAAAAACCGGACAAAAAAGATAACTTATTGATATCAATCAATCATTCGTTTAGAATAAAATTACCGTGCCTGTTTATCAAAAACACTTTACAATTTAACAGCATACATTTATGGAAAATAGACCAACAGGCATGGACTTATATAGTTCCTTCAACCTGTCAAAGGTCACTGTAAACTTGAAATACCCGGAGGGGAAGATATGGCGTTTTTGGCGCAGACAAGCAGTTTCTGCAGATATAAGCTGGTGGATGAAGTGAGCCGGGAATTCTGGCAGGAATTCCCGGAAAAACTGCTGGAACACAAATTCAGGGAGATAGATAACACCAACGAGGAAAGGTCCTTCGGTTGGGTTAATATTGATAATATGCTGGATGTAAACTGGGAACAGTCCCCTCCCTACAAAGGGGAATTCGCTGCCTTTGCACTCAGGCTCGATACCAGGCGAATTTCACCCGCTGTATTCAAAAAGCACTTCAGGCTGGCCTGGAACGACCTTCTCCAAAAAAAGCAGGAACAGGGGAAAAAAAACATAAGTAAACAGGAAAAGAACGATCTCAAGGAAAGTGTCAAAAACAAGCTAATGGGTTATACATTACCTGTACCAGCTGTTTTCGACGTGGTCTGGAACAGGGAGAGCAATTGCATTTATTTCGGTTCCACCAGGCAAAAAGTAAAGGAGATCTTCGAGGAGTTGTTTTACAATTCCTTTGGCTTGCACCTGAACAACCTTACTCCCTACTATCTGGCAGGGCATATGCTGGGAGAAAAATACAGGGACGCCTTGGACAATTATGAACCCTGCGTATTTGTTTGAAACTGTTAATGCATGAAAATGGAGATAAAGGATGAGTGAGACGGTACACAATATTGAAGAGAAAAATGCCTATCTGGGGCAGGACTTTCTGACCTGGCTCTGGTTTTGCTCCGAATCCAATAATGGGCAGATAAAGGACAGGCACGGCCAGGAATACCTGCTTTACCTGGAACAAAAGGTTACAGTCCAGGGAGGCGAAGGCGAGAGCAAGGATACCAACGTCAGCAACGGACAGCTATCGGAACTTAAAGAAGCCAGAATGGGGCTTAGATCCGGAAAAAAGGTGAATCAGGCCAAGGTAAAGATAGAGCAGGATTCGGAAGCATGGGAGATGCAGCTCAAGGCCGAGAATTTCGACTTTACCGGACTCAAGACCCCCAAAGTGGAAATGAAGGTAGAAGAAGGGGAAGACCCGGATTCCAGATTTTTGGAAAAGATGTTTTTGATTGAAAAGTCACTGGAAGTTATCGACGATCTCTATTTATATTTCTTGCAGAAAAGACTGGGCCCGGAATGGAACCAGGAACTGTCAGACATGAAAAAGTGGATCCAGTCCGGGGAATAAAGAGATTTACGCAACCAAAAAGCTAACTCGGAGGCAATAATGACTCAATCTACACAAAGTCGGGCACAAACAAGTGCGGAAGTATTAGGCGCATTCATGAGGGGAGTCTACCAATGGATGGCAGCCGGCCTCTGCCTTACTGCACTGGCAGCATATTTCACCGCCAGCAGCGCCTATTTGATGGATTTGATATTCGGCAACCCCCTGGTACTTATAATGCTCATAGTTGCCGAACTCGGTCTGGTAATCGCTATTAGCGCCGGCATCAACAAGTTGTCCGCATCTGCCGCCTCATTTATGTTTTTGCTCTATAGCGGCTTAAACGGTGTTGTCTTGTCCTCGATATTGAATATTTACACCGGGGCGTCCATATTTAGCACGTTCATAGTTTGTGCCGGCATGTTTGTGGCCATGAGCATGTACGGGATGATTACCAAAAAAGATTTGACCGGTTGGGGCAACATGCTGTTTATGGGACTTGTAGGCATAATACTTGCCTCGGTTGTGAATATATTCCTGCAAAGCCCCGGGCTGGAGTTTGTTATCAGTGGAATAGGGGTTATCGTATTTGTGGGCCTCACTGCCTATGATACCCAAAAATTGAAGAACATGGGTGCATCTGCTCCCATGGATGATCATACCGCTATCAGGAGGGGCACCATTCTGGGGGCCCTGACCCTTTATCTGGATTTCATAAACCTCTTTCTGATGCTCTTGAGGTTTCTGGGAGATAGATAAAGCAATAGCAGTGAATACCGGCCACGTGAATCCAAGTTGAAAGACAGAAGCAACCTCCGGCTGTACCCTGTTTACAAGAATGCAAAAAAAGGCTTGCCAGGAGAAAAATTTCCATATAAAGTCTTTTTTGGCGTTGAAAGAAACACTTTGCCAAATGCAACACATTTCTTTCAACCCAGGGTATAGCCGGCAACAAGCAGGCTATTCCTGTTTCGTTTTTATATCAAGTGTCCGGCATCCTTCATAGCTAACCCGCCTCGATTTACGCATCCTTGCATGAAAAGTAGCTGCTCACTTGCACTTTATTATCAATCTATAAGTTGGGAAATAGTCCTAGAAGTATAAAGGCAGTGGATTGCAGCGATCCCTTCACGGCTTTTGGCGGGGATAACACAGGGCAGATCTCAAAAAGGAAGACACACATGAACTTTACGGAATTTGAATTAAATCGGGAAATACAGGCAGGCATCAAGGCTTGCGGTTACGAAAGCCCCACACAGGTCCAGGAAGAGACAATTCCGCCCGCACTCTCGGGCAAGGATATTATCAGTTTGGCACAAACCGGGACCGGTAAAACCGCAGCTTTTCTCCTCCCCATCCTGGAGCGGATTAAGTCCGGTAAGCGCGGCAGGATCAAAAGCTTGATACTCTCGCCCACAAGGGAACTTGCAGAACAGACCCTGGAATTTATCCAGATCCTGGGTAAAAAAACCGGACTTCGAGGCGTCTCTGTGTACGGAGGTGTGAGCAAGTACAATCAGATACAGAAGATCAAATCCGGTGCAGATATTGTAGTAGCTTGTCCCGGACGCCTTTTGGACCTTATCAACGATCGGGCGGTGGATCTGTCTTCAGTGGATACCCTGGTTTTGGACGAAGGGGACCGCATGCTGGATATGGGTTTTATGCCGGACATCCGCAACATACTGGAACAATTGCCTGAAAGGCGTCAGAACATGCTTTTTTCAGCTACCATGCCCAAAGATATCAGTCATCTTGCAGAAGAGATCCTGAACGATCCGGTGTGGATCAAGTCC
>CAJXKR010000037.1 GCA_913055815.1 uncultured Desulfohalobiaceae bacterium
TCAGCCTGCTTGATCCGCCTTACCATGGTATTGGTCAACCTGAATATAACTATAATTATCAAAAGCGTTCCCCCAATGAAAATGCCGAGCATCTGACCCTTCAAGGCGTACCAGGACTGGAGAAAAAGACTGGACGGCTTGATTACAGTGAGCACAAACTCCAACTTGGGGAAGTAGGCATAGGCCATGATTACATTATCGCCTTGGTTATCCCTTGTCTCGTTAATAGTAGGCTGAAAAGTCTTGGCCGGCATGTCCATGGGAAATGAATCCAGCACATCGCCGTAAAACTTTGAGGGGGTCTGAATTGTACCAGCACGATTAAGTAAAAAGGCGTCCGCTGCGGGATCGAGTTTCATCGCTGCAAGTATTTCGTTCAAATTATCAATGTTAATCGTGGTTCGTAGTACCCAACTTTTTTGGTCTGGTCCTGTTAATTTAACTGCTATAACAATATGCGGGAATCCGCGGTACCCCTTGAACACATCACTTATGTACGAACCGTTCACTTTAACTTCGTGATAGGAGTTGTGTTCAGAATAGTCCTTTCCTTCCAAATCATAGGGTCCAACATAGGTCACCTGCTGTCCGTCCGGATTAATCAGTCCGATATCCACAAAACCTGATATATTCCCACTTAAGGTGTGAAAGACATTCCGCAGTTGATTATTATCTCTTAGCTCCTCTACTGTATTGCCATTGGCTATGTATTGAACAGTACTAAGGCGTTCCTGAAGATAAAGCTGAATCGAGTGCTTGGTCTTGTTGACTATTCCAAGAAGTTGATCGATATTTTGCTGTTTCAGAGAATTATGGTAGAGATGGCTGTTAATCACAGCCATTACAGCCAAGGGCACCAAGGTAACAACAAGCATGATAGATATCATTGACACCCTTAGCCTGCTGTACCTATCCTTTTGGCTACTGCACCAAACCCTTTCCTTGAGAAGGCCGAAAAATCGAGCTATAAGATTATTCATCAAGCAAATACTCGTCTTGCAAATTGGTTAAAATCCGCTCACTTGACAACACTCCGGAAGTGTAAGCCTGCAAGGCTTGTTTGTATCCCCCTATAACCGAATCGTACATTTCAATATTTTTCCATACCAGATATTGATAATACTCATTTTCAATTGCATTACAAATCACCGTATCCACTGATTGGGTAAGAATCAGGTGACACATCTCTTCAGAGGAGACATTGGGCAATACGAGTATTTGTTCGTCTGTCAACCGAAAGTGTTCATCCAACTCACCTATCCAAACTTCGCTGCAAAGATCAAATCTCGGCGCCACATCGTTTCCGTCCAAAAGTATCAGTACTTTTTTTTGCATGATCCCTCACCAAGCGTCTGTATCAATTTGTATCAAAAGATTTCACTAGTCAATATTGTGCTGTTTCATTTTGCGCCAAAGTGTACTTCTTCCCCAACCCAGAATTTCCGCAGCTTTCTGTCTTTTCCCCTTGGCCTTGAGCAGGGCCTGCATAATCATTTCTTTCTCAGCTTCGGACCAACTGTTTACTTTTTCTTTAACTCCTTGAAACTCCGCGTCTGTAACCTCTCCGGCAGAAGGCAAGCTGGACTCACTTTGTCCCTGTTCCGGATTTGTTCTGGCTACATCCTCAAATCTTGATTCATTCAGATAGTTGGGCAGGTGCTCCATTTCAATGGTTTCCTGTCTGCAAATATTCACGCTGAATTCAACTATATTTTGCAACTCCCTGACATTTCCAGGGTATGAATAGCGGGCAAGAAAATGCAGGGCTTCTTGGGAAAATCCCTTGATCGACTTATTGAACTTCTGAGAATAGTTATGCAAAAAATGGTCCAACAATAATTCTATATCTCCTTCCCTCTCCCTCAAGGAAGGTAGATGCATTCTTACCACATTCAGTCTATAGAGGAGATCGTGGCGGAATTTTTTCTCCTCGACCATTCTGGATAGGTCCTGATGAGTGGCGGCAATTATTCTGACGTTGACTTGGGTGCCTTTGGTACTGCCCAGGGGATAAATTATCTGATCGTCCAGGAAGGACAAAAGCTTTACTTGAAGTGAATGGGGCAAATCTCCGATTTCAGTCAAAAAAAGAGTACCGTTGTGGGCGAGTTTAAAACGGCCCGGCTTGTTTCCCGTAGCACCTGTAAAAGCTCCTTTTTGATGGCCAAAAAGTTCGGATTCCAGCAATGTTTCAGGCAAGGCCCCACAGTTCACCTTAACGAAAGGTCCTTTCGCCCGGGGAGAATTTTCGTGTATTGCTTCTGCCAAAGCATCCTTCCCAGTACCTGTTTCACCGGTTATAAGCACGGAAGAATCTGTTTGCGCAATGTCGGGGATTATTTGAAATACACGGTCCATCTGGAGACTGCGACCAATTAGGGACCCCACACTGAACGCTTGCAACTCTTTTTCTTTATAGGATTGAACAGATCTTAAATCTTCCAGACATTCCAGCCAGCCCACAAACCCTTCATGTGCATCCTGAAGCGGACTCAGGGTAAAACGTATGGGAATTTTCTCCCGGTTTTTGGAAATGATATTGCCTTCTCTACAAACAGGTTCAGAGTCGGATTGCAACTCCCTGCACGGACACTGGGAGCTACAAAGATTGGAACGAATTATATATTTGCAATATTGATTCAAGGCTTCACTTCGCTGAAACCCTGTCAGGGCCATCATGGCCTGATTCATGAACAATATCCGACCGTCCTTGTCCAAAATTACAATACTATTGGGCAAATGATCCACGAGTTCGGACAAAGGAACCGGATTCTCGGAAATTCCTTTTATAAACACATTTGTCTTTTCAGGATAAATCTCAGTCATAAAAAAACGAAAATTTGGGAATCAAGTTTGGGAGGCTTTAGAGCAGGCTGATTTGGCAAATGACAATTGCATTTGATTACTGTTTAAATCGAGAGTTACAGAACAATTTGTCCTTTCAAGAAACAAATTGAGCTTTTCCCAAGCATCACTGGAAGTTATACTTTCTTCCATCTCTGCAACTGAAGAAGGCTCAGTTTCAGAACATTTGCAGGATATTGTCATTCCCTCCTGCTGTTGCTCCGGATCAAGTATTATAGTGGCCCTGTCACCGGCAATCAAAAAACAACAATCCACAGCGGAAAAAACAGTAGCAAGAAACTCTATTGGGGATGTATTCAAAAACAATTTCTTCTTTTTTTCCTTTACCTGTAGTTCTAAATTTCTCCTTGCTGCTATCTTCGTGCTCAATTTAACCAGTGTATCCAGGTAATATGTAACATCTATCCTATTTTCAGCCTTGTCCGGGGCATGAGCAAAAGTATTCAAGCAAGTGCTCAGTTCCTCACCTCTTTGTAGTTGACCGGTGACAGATACTAGCAGATTAATCAGCTTATCACGTTTTTCGCTTTGATCCTTGTAGACATATGTCAAAAGATCATTCATTAGTCCTGTGGTTTCGTTAATAACTGCAAGCACATTCCTTATTTCGTGGCTATAACTAGCTATTATTCTGCCAAAAAAATAGACCAATTCCAAATCTTGACGCTTATCCATAGATTCTCTCAAGAAAGTATCCTTTAGTTGAGTTTGCTTTTAAGATTAATGTTATCATCAATTTTGATTTAATTGAATTTATTTAGTACAATTTGAAACAAATAGCAAGAAATTTTATTAAACAAGTTAAAGTAGCTTCGGCGAGTCGAGGGAGACTTTAAAACTCTAACAATACAGCGTCACTTAAGCCTTGCCGGGTGGCCCAATTTTGCTCTGAGTGCTAAAACTTTTCTCATTAAATGGGTGGGTAATATTACACTTTCGTTGTAGTGCTAGACTGGAAAAGATAATTGTAGCAAGGCAAATAGTCAGAAAAAATAAGATAAGCTAACAAAAAATCCATGTTCAGACAATCGCTAAAAACACCTTAATTTACTAGTTCCCGACAGGAATTGAGCAACTTATAATAACTAACTGCTGTATCTAACTTTTGTTGAACACTTGCTGCAATTCCGGATGGTTTTTAAGTGCTTGTAAAAACTGAGAAGTGCGGTTGGCCAACCTGGATTCATATATATGCACCATCCGTTGCATGAATAAAAAACCCAACTCCAAATCGTTTTCCAGCAATTCAGAAAGATCGGCAGCATTGATGGATATAACCTCACTGGGTTCAACACACAATGCAGTGGCAATACTCTTTGCCCTGGGTATGAGCGAGGATGTACCGAAAGTATATCTGGGTTTGATCACTCCCAGGGTTACGCTTATATCTTCGTTGGCATCCACTTCCAGTATTATTTTGCCAGAAAGAAGCATATACAGGAAGTTCAGGTTTCCCCCTTCCCTGTACAGGATAGTTTCCGCATTAAACATCCTGAGATTGGCCAATTTGTAAATCTTCTGCAGTTTATCCTCGGGAAGATCTTGCAACATATGAATATTTCTAAGCTTGTCTGTCTCCATCATACAAAATTCCTCTCAAATATTTTTCTCGAGTTAACTTCTCGGACACACCCTGCTAGTTAAGCATGAACACCAGGACTATGAATATTGTGGCTAGAGTGGCTCCAACACCCACGGGCACAGTGCCCTTGTGCATATCCAGGTATAAGTTCCTCTTGCGCATCTCCAGTTTAGTACCACGTTCACCGCTTAAAAGCCAAAGCGTAATCATTACGTACATAACTAGCCTGGTGGAGGCGTCCTTAAAAAATACTGCAAGCCAGCGTACTATGCCGAGCATCGATTTTTCGGATATATTGTTCAAGCCGGTAAAAAACTTGGATATACCCGAGTATGCCACTTGAAAACCCTTGCGGTAAAACCAGTCCGTATCCAGGGAAATGGTCCTTGTTTTCCCAAGAAGCGGCAACAGCAGGAAAAAGGCCAAGGCTGAAAACATGATTAGCTGCAACTTGGTACTCAAATGGGACGCGGTATAGGGATGATACGCATGTGCATCAAAAGGCAGGATCCCATACAACACGTCCGGGTATACTCCTATCAGGATACACAAAAAGGCTAAAAGTCCCATTGCGGTAAGCATCGTCCAATTGGATTCACCGGGCCTGAATCCCTTGTCCTCTCCAAAAAAGATAAAATAGGGAAACTTGAGACTTGCCAGTAGGAAAGCACCTGCGGAAGCGATTTGTAAAACCAGCCAAGTCCAGAACATATGCTCGTGTTCCGCTCCTACAACGATCATGGATTTGGTAGTGAATCCGCTGGTCAGGGGAAGGGCAGACATGGACAACGCACCGATACAACAAAAGATCGTGGTCCAGGGCATGCTTTTGTACAATCCGCCCAGGTCGCTGCATTTTTTCTTTCCGGTCATATAGATCACTGAACCGGCAGCCATGAACATCAGTCCCTTGTAGATTATATGGGCAAAGGCATGGACGGATGCTCCGTTCAAGGCCATGGCGGTGCCTATCCCCACCCCAACCACCTTGAAGCCCACCTGGTTGATTATGAAATAAGCCAATATTCTCCTTATATCGTTTTCCATCAATGCATATACCAGGCCGTATATGGTCATTATGCAGCCAACCAAAACCAGGATCTCCCATCCGGGAAATCCCCGGATCAGGGTGTATACCGCTGTCTTGGTGGTGAATGCACTCAGAACCACGCTACCGGTGACAGTTGCCTCTGGGTATGCATCCGGAAGCCAGGCATGCAATGGAACTGCGGCTGTATTGATCAATATCCCCAACAATATCAAATAAGTGGATAGATTGTATTCGGAGAATGCACTGAAATTGACACTGCCCGTGTTGTGGATAAAAAGTACAATACCCAGAAGCAGGCAAAGGCCGCCGAATATATGTACCAGGACGTATCTGTATCCCGCGGCGTAGGATTTTTCGCTACCCCCGGCCAGAACCAGGATTACCGAGGCCACGGCCATTATCTCCCAATAGAAGTACAATGAAACCAGGTCCCCGGAAAAGATCACTCCCAGGGCGCTGCCTATGTAGAGCAGTGCTGCCAGATGCTGTCGCATGTCCCGTAAATAAAAGGCATACAGGCAGCCTGCAAATCCGTACAGGGTAAATATGTATCCGAAAAACTTGCTTAACTTGTCCACTCTAAGCAGGGTTAGATCAAAACCGAAAAATTGCACGCGCAAATAGCTTCCCGGCTCCAGGGCCACAATCCAGGCAAAAGCCAAGGCGGTGACGAACAGGAGGAAACAGTTCCTGGACCTGCCGGTAAACAGAGGAAGCAACAATGCACCGAGTATCAACAGCCATGCCGGAGGAATATTAAACATAGTCACAACTTCAAATCGGTTTAAAGTTAAAAAACACCAGAATCCTCACAATCGCTCTTGGTAGTAAGCTTCACTTCGTTTTAAAAAATGGCCCAACAGGTTGCCCAACAAGACCAGCGCTACACAGGATGTAAGCCCCAGGAGGGCATAAAATCCAAGCATACCATCGATTCCGAAGTAGTCTTTCCTGGTCAGGAAAAATTCCGGAACCACGCTTGCTGCACACAGAAACAGCAGTATCCCCCACAAGATAATTTTTGGACGTCTTGGTAAGTTATTTTCCTGCTGGGAATCGTTTTTTTCCATCATCACAAAAACAACCTTTATCAGTATTGGTAAAACAAAAAATTTCAGCCCATGCTCAACTGAATCAAGTCCCGGAACAAATCCGGATAAAAGAACAGGCCCACGGAGATCAATGCGGTAATGGCCAAGGGATAGAGGCACATTGAAGGGGCCTCGGAGTAACCGGGCTTTACACCCTGGGAATAAACCGGGGCAAAAAATCCCTTGAACACAACTGGCAAGAAGTAGACCGCATTTAAAAAGGAACTTGCGAGCAGTACCAAAAGCAGGGGAAGCTGTTCCGCCTGCAGGGAGCCCAGCACCAGGTACCACTTGCTGTAGAAGCCCCCTGTGGGTGGAAGGCCGATCACGCTCAAACTGCCGATGAAAAAGGCCAAAAAGGTAACTGGCATCTGTCTGCCCAGACCGTGCATCTGGCTGATATACTTCTTTCCAGTTGTTACCATGATCGCACCGGCACAGAAGAACAGGGTTATCTTGCCGAAAGCATGCATGACTATGTGGATTATCCCGCCCAGCTGTCCCTTGGGCGTAAGCAGGGCCACCCCAAGTATTATATAGGAGAGCTGACTGATAGTGGAAAACGCCAGCAGCCTTTTCAATTCGTTCTGGGATATGGCGATGAGTGATCCCACCAAAATGGTGATCGCAGCAATATAGCCGATCACATGGCCCAGGTTCAGGGCGGAGAGGAGTTCGATCCCGAAGATCCCGGTCAGCACCCGGATTATACTGAACACTCCCACTTTTACCACTGCTACTGCGTGCAGCAGGGCGCTTACCGGAGTGGGGGCGACCATTGCCGCCGGAAGCCAGGCATGCAGGGGCATAATCGCGGCCTTGGCGAATCCGAAGACAAACATAAACAACAGTATCCCCAGTACGGTGGGGGATGCCTGCCCGGCCAGGATTCCCTGGCTGCCGAATTCCAGGGTGCCGGCAAGATTGTAGCAGACTATCATCGAGGGCAGGACCAGGCCTATGGAAGTCCCCAGTATGTAGATCAAGTATTTCCTGCCCGACTTTCTCGCCTCCTCGTCCTGGTGATGGGCTACCAGGGGATAGGTGGAGAGGGAAAGTATTTCGTAGAACATGTACAAAGTGAGCAGGTTGGCGGAGAATGCAACTCCGATAGTGGCGGAGAGTGCCAGGGCGAAGAAGCTGAAGAACCTGGTCTGGGCGTGTTCCTTGAGCCCCCGCATATAGCCGGCGGAATATATACTGGTCACGATCCACAAGAAGGAGGCAACTAGGGCAAAGAGCATTCCCAGGGAATCCACCCTAAACTTTATCGCCACCCCGGGGACAAAGGTAAACAAGGTGTATACCAGCTGTTGTCCCTGAAGTACCGCGGGCAACATGGATACAACTAAACTGAATTTGATTATGCCGGCCAGTATAGTCCAGCCTTCCCTTATATTGGGCTTTTCGCTGCTGGATATCAAAACAGGGATAACGAGCAATGAGGCCAACACTGCAAACAACGGCTTGATAGAAATGATTTGTTCCATTATGCTACAACTCCGGAAACAAAAGGTGCTACCACGTGATCGACAATCATTCCTGAATACAAACCTACTGCGAGCAACCCCGCGGCTACCAAGAGCAGCGGTAGCAGCATGGATGCAGGTGCTTCACTGAGCACGGACCTGCTGTGCTCGTGAGCGTGATCTTCTCCGGAATGCATGGGCTCAAAGAAGCAGATCTCGAATATACGGAAAAACAGGACCGCATTTATCAGACTGCTAAAGACGAGTGCTAGCAAAAAGACGTAATTGCCTGCCTCCAGAGCACCGCTTAGCAAAAACCACTTGCTAAAGAATCCACAAGTGGGAGGGATTCCGACAATACTTACCCCGGCCAGGACAAAACCGGCCATGGTTAAAGGCATCCTGGAAAAAAGCCCCTGCAGGTTATCGAAATGCAGATTCTTCAATTTATAGCTCATATTGCCCACTGCAAGGAACAGACAGAAAGTCATCAGCGCATCGTTTAATACGTGCAGCACTGTCCCGGTCAAGGCGGCGGAATTTCCCAGCCAAGCACCCCCGACCAGGTATCCGATCTCGGAGACGATAATATAGGTAAGCATCTTTTTCAGATCCTTTTGGGCAAGGGCCAACACTGCCCCGGCTAGAATGGCAATACTGGCCAGTAAAACTATGTGCTCACTTAGCGCCAACTCCTCAAAGACATAATCCATGCCGAAGACGGAAAACATGAGTCTAATCATTACATAGACCATGACCTTGGTCATAAGCGGAGCCATAATCCTGTTGGAGGCGGTGGGTGCGTAGGCATAGGCATTGGGCAGCCATACGTGCAGGGGAAACAGGGCCATTTTCGCCCATACTCCCACCATACAGAAGACAAATGCGGTAAAGACCGCCAGGGAGGAATACAGGGACGGCAGGATGGAAGCAATATCCATCATGTTCAAGGAGCCGGTCTTGATATACAAATACCCCACTCCCAGAAGATAGAAACTTGCCCCGATAACCCCCAGAAAAACGTAATTCAGACTGGCCACGGGGGAACGGTCCGGGTCGCCCATGGCGATCTGGGCATAAGCGGCCAGGGAAGTTACTTCCAGCAAGACGTAGAGGTTAAACAGGTCCCCTGTTATTACCACGCCCAACAGACCGGTTACAAACAATAAATAGAGGATATAAAAAGTGTCCGTCTTCTCTGCGAGCTCCTGCTCTACCGACCGGAAACTGGCTATAAGATTTACCAGTGCTATTACCGAAACAATACATAGCACAAGGCCGTTCAACAGGTCTATCCGCATCTGGATGCCCCAGGGAGGAGGCCAGCCAGCCATCCGGTAATCCACAGGGCCAAACTGAATGACTTCTGCCAAAAGCACAAAAGTGCTAAGCGCAGTGACAGTCAGGGCAAGGACGCACAAGGGATAGACAAGACGCCTGTTGCCCCACATCAGTGCACTGCAGAACACAGCGGCCAACACGGGAATAATGATTATAAGCGCCGGGTACTGGAAACTCATTTCTGCCTCATCCGTATCCTGATTTCATCTTCTTCCAAGGTCTGAAAACGTCTGTACGTCTTTACCGCCAAAGCCAGGGCGACTCCGAATGTTGCCACCGAAACCACGATTGCTGTAAGCATAAGCACGTGCGGCAGGGGATTCATGTATTCTGCCGCGTGAATCGCAGGCGCGGAATGGCCGTGGGCGTTTTCGATAATAGGCAGGGTTCCCCCTTTCTTGTAGGCGATGGAGATAAAGAAGAATATAATTGCGGTTTGAAAAATGTTCATCCCCACCAATTTCTTGATCAGGTTGTTCTTGGCTATCATCGCATACAACCCCACCATCATGAGGACGATGAACAACCAATAGTTGTACTTGGCTACAAAAACACCCAAAATATCCGGCATATTGCTAATTCTCCCAGAAGTGATTACGTGTTTACGTGGTTATGTGTTTACGTAAGAAAAAGAAACACTAGCTAGTTCCAATAATGATCACAACATTTCATGTTTCGTTGTGCCCGCCAGGGCATCAAAATCAACCAATAACTTTTAACATCGAACGTCGAACATCGAACCAACAAGCATTAACAGATAACGGATAACTATTAACTAAAGCCCTTCATCCAGTCTTCCATCAGAGGACAAGTTCAAATAGATCATAACCATTACCGCCATTACTATAAAGCCAACACCTATCTCTACTCCCATCATGCCCAGTGCTCTGGCGTGCGTTGCATCCACCGGCAATACCAGGGAGAGTTTTGAGTAATCCAGGAAATTGCCTCCCAAGAACATGCACAAAACACCTATGCCGGCATAGATCAATATCCCCAGGGCACATACAAATCCTAGCCAGACTTCGTTGATATTCTTGAGTACGCTCCTTAGGTCAAAGCTAAGGGAGAGCAGGATCAAGGAGGCCCCGAAAATGACCCCGCCCTGGAATCCGCCGCCAGGGCTGGCTTCCCCGTGAGCAATGACATACAGGGCGAAAATCTGGATAAAGGGGATCAGTATCCTGCATACTGTTTTCAAAATTATATCAAACGGTACCCACAAGGTATCTATTCTTTCCAGATCCTCGGTTTCCCGCGGGGCCCTGGAAGGATCCTTGATATGCAATGTAACTTCCGTGGGAATATGTCGATAATATATGGATTGCTGTCTTTTTCTTTGCGACTCCCTTAAAAGCAACAACAGGGCCATTCCTGCACAAAATACCACCACTGCCTCGAAAAGGGTGTCGTATCCACGATAATCCGCCAAAACAGCAGTGACCAGATTGGGAGCCCCGGTCTCCTGCAGCCCTTTCTCTATAAAATGGGGAGACAGATGTGTACTGGCTGGAGACGAGGGATCGCCCCATGCTGGAAAATCCTTGGTCACGAACAACAATAGGCATCCACATATAAGTACTGTTACCAGACCCACCCATTTCAATCTTTGCTCCTCCTTGTGGTACTAAAAATCGCTGCCACAAAAAATATCGTACTCACACCCGCTCCCACGGAAGCCTCGGTAAAAGCGACATCCACTGCCCCCATTATCGCCCAGAGCAGGCACATCATGAAACTGTAGGCCCCGAACAGGATTGCCGAACTCAAAAGATCCCTAACGGAAATTGCTCCGATCGCACACACGATTACCAAAGTTAAGACTATGAAATCTATCGGCCAAAGCACGGTTCTTCTCCTATTTTTTCCTGGACCAGGGAACCAGTCCCGCCCTTATGCCTGCGTCCACAATGGCGTGAGTTGCAGTGGGGCTGGACATGAACACAAAGCCTACTATAAGAAGCATCTTGACACTTAGTAACAGATGGTCAAAAGAAAAGCTCTCCAGATTATACAGCGCGAGTCCCAGGACCATTAACATAGTACCCAGAGTATCCAATTTTCCGGCAGGATGGAGCCTGGTGTAAAAATCCGGCATGCGCAGGATACCTACACATCCGCCCAATAGGAACAAGCTTCCCAGACTGACCAGTACTATGCACACATAGCTCATTTTACACCTCTTTATACGCTGCAAAAAATAGTAGTTTTCTATCCCTTTTTCTTGTAGAAATACCTGGCGGCACCCAATACTGCTATAAAATTCAACAAGGTGTAAGTAATCGCAATATCCACGAACATTTCTATCCTTCCGTAAAGAAACCCGATAAGCAGCAGGATTACCACGGTCTTGCTGCCGATGGCGTTTGCCCCCACCAAGCGATCCAATACAGTAGGACCTACCACTGCCCTGTACAAGGTAAGAACAATTAAACAACACAGGAAAATTGCTACAACCAAAAAAAAGTTGGACATAATTATTCCTCGAACACCCTATACAATATTTTTTCTGTTCTTCCGGGCAGTCCAGCGGCAGAAGCGTAGTCCAGGGCATGAACCTTGAAATAACCATCAGGTGTTGCACTGATAGTTATCGTGCCCGGGGTCAAAGTGATGGTATTGGCCATGCTGACAATGGACATGTCCTTTCTCAAGCAGGTTTGGAAGTAAATGATATGGGGATTTATCTTTTCCCGCATCCTGGGGTGAAAAACCAAATACATAAGATGGATATTGGACAAAAAGATTTGATATAGTGGCCAGGGCGGGTACTGTAAAAACTTGAGCAAAGTAATTGAATATCTGCCGATTCTGGGATTGGGGAAGAGCAAGCTGCTGGAAAACATGGCCACGGTAAAAGATGCTATCGCTCCCAGCACCAAAAGCAAAGCATCAGTTTTACCAGACAGGATAAACCAGAGAATGTACATCAGTATGAAAGTGAGTACTATGGAAAATATCCTGTCTTTGAGATTGGCCTTAGGGCCGGGGTCGACTTTTTTGGAAATATCTTCAAGTTCTTCGTGTATATACTCTTTTGTTTCCGCCATAAAGCCCTTTAAATGCAAGTAGTTAACAAATTACACAAACAAAATGTTTATGGTAACAAATAATTTATAGGATCATCAGGAATTAATTTATGCGGTACACTGTATCCTGCATATTCCTGATGATCCTTGGGGGAGAGAGCTTTAGTTTTGTAGAACCTGTTTTGCCGTTTCCTGGATACCCTCCGGAAATCCAACAACATTGAACATGAGAACAAAGCCGAGTACCCAGACAACAATGAGCGAAATCACCCACAACAAGAAGCCGTATTTCAAGAAGTCCATGGGATGGATAGCTTTTTCTCCTGTATCCGGATAGGTTCCCAGGCCATATACTATTGCGTTATTGGGAGTACCCACGATCAAGAAGTGGGCGAACGACGTGGCCCATGCCACCGCTAGTCCTGAAGCCCAGGGTTCTGCGAAATGTCCGGACATGATTCCCATGGGTATGACTATTGGCCCCAGAAGTGCAGTTGTACCCGCATCAGACATAAAGTTGGTCATCACTCCGGAAAATGCAGACAATCCGACCCAAAGACCGAATCCCTGGCTTATGCCCGCGTATGCAAGTATCTCCATAACCCTCTGGGCAAGCCATAGTGCAGCACCGGTTTCCTTTAGCAATGCACCCAGGGTCAATGCCCCGCAGTACATAAACCAGGCGTCCCAGGAAATTCCACCTAAAATCTTTTTCCAATTGGTAACATTGAAAAACACCGGAATGACAAGGGCCAACAGGGCAGGGCCACCCAATCCCATTGAGTGTCCGCCAAAAATCCATAATGCTAGTATCAAAAGCAGCATACCCGCGATCACGTACTCTGAATATCCCATTCTCCCCATTTTATTGGTCTCTTCATTTATGGACTTAAGACCGGAGCTTAGATCTTTAACTTTTAGTTTTCTGGAAAAAAGGGTGATCATATATATTGCTACAATCAATCCCATGACGGGTACCATGGGAAAGCCGTACTTCATCCAGGTCAAAAAATCCATGGGCACATTATAGTCGCTAAAAAAGCCCATCATAATGATGTTTCGCCCTCCTGCCGCAGGAGATCCCACTCCGCCTACATTCAAGGAAAAACAAAGCGCAAACAATAAAAATTTGGCCAATGCAGGATCGTGTTGAATCTTACCAGGGGGACTGTTGGCATAAACCGAGCCAAAATATACCGCCATCATTACCGGGGTCATAAATGCACACATGGCGTGTGCGGAAATAAAGGAACCTATAGAGGCCATACTGATACAAAGTACAAATATGGGAACGTAAAATCCCTTGGTCCAACCCAACAACCACGTAGCCAACCTTTTATGAAAACCCACATCTACTACTACCACACCCATTGCGAGTACACCCAACAAGAACAAAGGAGCATCTCCTGCAAAAGTCTTACCAATCATATCCTTGGGAAGTAATTCGAAAAAATACGCTATAACCGGCATAATTATCCCGGTAAGTCCTATGGGAATGGCTTCAGTAGCAAAAAAAACTATTGCCATGGGAATTATTCCCAAAACTATCATGGTCTTGTCCGCAGCTTCATCCACATTTTCTGCAATGCCCCAATCTATCATTTTCTGGGCAATGCCATTCTCTCTGAGTACTTGCACCAGTGACTCCGGCACAGGTAACAAAAAACCTACAACCACAAACAAGAACAGACCCAGACTGAACCAGAACCATTTGCTGGAGAACAATCCTCCACCACTTTTGCTATGTTGAACTTCATGACTCATATTCCAATTTTCCTCCTTGAATTTTGCTCAAGCACACTTCACCTGCAACGCTTCAGACACCCTTAAAAAAGCAACGGGTGTTCAGTTATCGTCCTTGTCGTCTTTGAAAACCGAACGGGGGGAAGATATTATCTCGTTGACCTTTGCCTGCCTTATCCTTTCCTCTTGTTCGGCTTTTCTGGCATAAGCCTTGTTTACCTTGCCTATGAGCTCATCGGTTTTGGTGGGTTTCATCAGGTAATCGAACGCCCCCAATTTCATACCTTCAATGGCTGATTCCACTGTAGCGTTCCCAGTAAGCATGATAATTTCCAATAATGGATTGATCTCTTTTAATTGTTTCAAGGCTTCAACACCATCAATGCCGGACATGAGAACATCAAGTATTACCACATCGTAGTTGTAACCCTTTACAGTCTCCACAGCCTCTTCACCGCTAAAACATGTTGACACATAATAACCTCTCAGTGAGAGTCTTTCCGCCAATTGTGTGGTGAACTCTTCCTCGTCATCCACAATCAATATTCTAACATTCATTTATAGCCTCCTTATAATCATTCAAAACTACATGTTTTGATTTGCCTTGTTACTTCCTGAAATACATCCACCAATCTCAAAATTCCCACAATATCTTGATCATTGATCACCAGAAGAGATTGATGGTGTCCCACGATTAGTTGATGGACTGCTATTTCCAACGTATCTTCTTTATGAACATATTCCCCATTGCCGGGAGCGTACATAATTTCTTTCACTTTAATGCTAGCTGATTTGCGACACAAATCTTGCAAGGGCTTGTCAAAAAGATGATACTGTGAAACCATTGTTTTCAAAAATTCCGAGCTAAAGCCACTAGTAGCTGTTCTGGCCATGCTCTCCGAGTCGATAAGATCGTTGTACTTTGGCTCCAAGCCTTTCAATATATCCAATTGGCTTAATTTGCCCACTACTTTCTGATCACTGTTCAGGACCAGAATTGCCCGGTGAGGGAATGCATTCGAATCTCTGGACTTTAAATATTCCAGCTGAGCCTTTTCAAGAGAGGTTATGGCCTGATAAAGTGTAGCCTCTTGATCAATAGTGGCATACTCCTGAAGAGAGAGCATCATTTCCTTGACTAGAATATCTTTCATAAATAACTCCGATTAGTTTCATCCTTTTCCGGATTCTAAAATTGTGTGATACAATTCACAATATACAAAACTAAAGTATACAACAAACACTTAATCACAACTGCGAATCAAATCAATAAGAACAGAAATTAAATTTAAATTGTGTTATAAATTTCACAATTGAATTTATGTACACTTAGCAAATTATATGCCACACATAAAAACGGAATATAATTAAAGTCTAAAGTTTGTTTTAAATAAGTCAACCACTTTGACACCATTTGAAACAAAAAGGCACAAACGTTCAAAAACGTTTTGACACATTTAAAGGTGTTGGATTTTTAGCTAAAAACAAAATGCTAAAAAACTTTTTTGGGGGGCAAATCCACTGATGGTAATCACCAAAAGTAAGGAGGCTAAATGAGGGTAATTGTCGAGGCCTCGTCCTATTGGTCCTCGCGATTAATTTGTTAAAAACATTGAAGACTACAATTTATAGGCCTTTATATATTTGTTCGAAATAATTTATTTCAAGTTTACAACTTTACTTTCGTTTTTCTTTTTTCCCATATTATTCAAAGCAGTAGTCGCCTGTTGTAAGCTATCAGGCGCAAGGTGTGCATAACGTTCCGTTTGGCTTATTTTCTGGTGACCCAAGTATTCCTTGACCGTATACAAAGGAACTCCGGCCATAACAAGCCAACTAGCGCAAGTGTGGCGCAGGGTATGAAATACAATTTTTTGCCTGGAATCTTCTACATCTTTATTCCAACCTAAATTAGTAATTACTCTTTCAAATGAGTTGCTTATCTCTTTTCTTTTGCCACCATTCCGGGCAGGGAATACAAGTTCTGATTGCTTGGTGAGTTCTCGATATTTCAACATTTCTCTCACTTGATTAGTCATTGGTAGGTGTCGAACATAGCCATTCTTGGTATGTCTAAATGTGACGAGTCCCTGTTCAAAATCGATATCCTTCCAGGTCAAGGCGAATATCTCCCCGGCCCTGGGACCACAGTGTAGGGCCAGTAAAGCCATGTCGTGAAGGTCGGGGCTGCGTTCTTGCAGTTTTTCAAGGAGTGTTTCAGCTTCTTCGTAGGTTAAGTAACGTATGCGTTTGTTGTCTTTTCTGGGAACTTTTATTTTTTCAACTGGGTTTGTGCCAAAAAATAAATCGTTCTCCTTTGCAAAATTAAAAACCTGTCGCACAACTGCTAAAGCATATGCAACCGAACGAGAAGCACGTCCCGCATCAAACATTTTCTTTTTTAATTTTTCCAAATGGAAACTGGATATATCCTTTAGAGGGATACCCCCGATAATATGTTTTATCCATTTATTGTATAGATGTTGTTCAGTGTCCCATGCTTTATAGGTTTTATTTGTTTTTGCAGATTCCAAATATTTTGGTAGCGTTGTTTTTAAGAGACCTAGAGGTAGGTAGGCATATTGCCCTCCAATGTGATAACTTTAAATTAAGCA
>CAJXKR010000038.1 GCA_913055815.1 uncultured Desulfohalobiaceae bacterium
CCGCTCGAACGCTCCTGCGCCGTCGAGACTGCACTTAGATGATGAGCCTGTCACTTCTGCTGGCCCCGCGCCGCATCTGCCGTTTTAGCTCATCAATTTCTGCCATTAATTCTTTTTTGCGAGTCGTGAGAACGCCATGAACTCGCTCGGCCTTTTCCACATTCGACGCGAGTTCGCAATATTTCTCATACCCCTCTGCGAGATAGTGCTTCTTGAGTGTATTCTTGGCTGCATTCTGGTTCAACGTAAAGTCATCATGCGCGGCATTGTGAGCATCGATCACTTTATTGAATATCTTTGCCTTTTCAATGTACTCGGACATCCAATTTTCTGCGCCCGACACTTCAAGCAATTCATCCGGCATAATCTGTGAGTTCGGAGAATCCTGCTTGTTGGTCAGCAATTCAATCGCCCGTTTAATCCGTTTCAGGCCATCTTCAAACGATGATCGAAGCGAGTCTTTTGCTTCGGTGAAAATGCTCTGCTGATCTCTCATAACATCGTTTTTAGACGGCAAATCTGAATTCAAATCCGCAAGCGTATCACGGATGTTCTCAGCGATCTGTTTGGTAGCGGTAACCTTATTGATCAGTGCATCGTATTGCTCGTCGATTGCGGTTTCAAGCAACCGTACGCGCTCGGGTTTCAGCGGATTGCCACAGAACAAGCATGATCCCAAGTCATGTACCTTATGGTATTCAAGGCCATCCTTAACCCACGTGAGCATCTTGTCATGCTCGCGTAGCGCATCCATTGCTATCGTACCTAGCGTTGTCTGTAGTAAATTCCGCGCATCACGAATTAGATCACTGATTTGGTGTGGTTGTTCATTGATTCGAGTCAATTTGGGCAGCGGATCGTCCAATTTAAGGATTTCCCGCTGTGCGTTAATACCGTCCTCATCGAGTAGATCGCTTTCGCTGTATGCATAGTCGGCGTAATCCGAGTCCAAATGCGTAGCATTGTAGCGTTTGCCTAACCCAACTTCATTCTCGATTAGTCTCGCACGATCTCTTTTGTGCTGGGCAAATGCTTGCTTAGATGTGTTGCGATTAGAATCAACACGCCGTAGCCGCTCATCAATCAGTCTGACTCGCTTTGCTTTCTTATCGACCTTTTCTGAAAGATCTCTTTGGTCGTAGCCGAGATAAAAAATGGGCTTCGCTTCACCTTCCTTCCATCGAAAGCTCTCCGAAATGAAATCGGTATTGAAGACGATAATTCTTTGCTTCAATGCTTCATCTACAGACTCTGGTTTGACCCGAGTACCGTCAGTTAACGTGATGCTAAATGTACTTTCGGCAGCCCATTCCTCGTGTCGCTTCCCAGTGCCGAGACACGCAAACACGCGAGAAAGTGTCGTCTTTCCGCACCCGTTGAATCCATAAATAAGGTTGTACCTGCATAGCTGGGGCGTCTCTGAGATCGTGCGATCATCGGGAAAGACAGGTAGCTGTTTGAGGGAATCAATCGTTTGAATGATAGGAACTCGCATAGGACGGACTCTTTTTTACATTCACATTTCAAGATACCGCATCAGCTCGCCCTGTTTCGCCAATCTCTTCTTCCAAATGATAAAAAAACTGCCTAAAAAAGCTAATGTACTGGATCTTACTCATTTTCGTTCTCTTTTGCACGCCACGGTCATAAGGCTATACCCTGTTTTCATTTCCTCCATTAAGAGCTGCGCCCTACACCCTTACTATCCCAAGACACACCTGGAAAATCTTTCAGGAGTACACATCAGGCTTACTGCCTCATTTTATGGCATAAAGCTATTTTTGTTATTGCACAGCGCTTGCATGTGGTCAATGCGAAGACCCAACCTGCGCAGCAGCCCAAGGTAAGGTGCTCGCTGTGTAGCGCAGAGACAAAACAGAGGGCGAAAGCCTCAGCCTATTCGCTCCGCTGTTCTCTCGGTCTTAGACAGTGTATCGCTTACTAACTTGAAGACGCAGATTTGATCCCAGGCCCCAAAACACCTATACTTGATTATAGCACTATGGGCCTGTCTTCTTATGCTCACTCAGGTAGCGCCATGCTCCTTTTTGTTCAAAAAACACTCTCATAAATAGACTCTCATTAGTCGATGTGTGCGGCAAGTCTTATGTACCTGATATTACTCATCCCTGCTAAATTCTATTCCTGAATTCCTAGGTTATGCACTTTACCCAAATCCAGCTTTCGAGTTGAGTCTGCAATCTGCCTGTGGTGAGTAAAGAGTAGAACCTGATTCTTTTCCCCCAGCTTTGCCATTGCTTTCAAAGCAGCCTGGACGCGCTCTTCGTCAAAGTTGACAAGGATATCGTCAACAATGAAGGGCATTGGCTCAGCCTTGTCCAGACGATATTCCAAAGAGGCCAAGCGCAGAGACAAGTAGAGTTGGTCTCGGGTTCCATCGCTCATACCTTCTACCGGAACCCGTGTCCCATCATCCCTCAGGCCGACAATAACCTGTTCATCCTTGTCGTCCACATCAGTTCGCAAACCTTGAAAAGAATTCGCGGTCAATTCTTGAAAGTATTCGCTCCCAAGAGCCAAGACCGGGTCCTGGTTCTCAGCCCGGTAACGCTCAATTGCCTCTTCGAGAACTTTACCGGCCAGGCATAGTCGGGTAAATCGTTCAGCCTGACCGCGAATAGAAGCCAGCACTTCCTCAGCCTCTTCAGCCTTTCTGGCCGCCTGATCACTGCCGTCCATCTCTTGGAATTCCCTTCTCCGCTCCCCAACAGTTCTACTCTGAGTTTCGAGTTGCTCTTCTAAGTCTTTCAATTCGTGCTCAAGTTCCTGCTGGTTTGCTGCCAAAGAATCTGGATCCTGTGATTCCACCTCAGCAATCAAATCAACCAAATTATGTGCAGGAGCAATCTCTTGCAGATTTGCCTTTTCTGAGGAGATAATTTCATTAAGCTCCTGTTGCCGCAACCAATTTTTTTCCACCGCTTCTAGTTCATAAAAATTTTCGCATCCTGCCAGTGTGCATAATTCGTTTAATTGAGAGACAGCATACTCACGATCATTTTCCGCATCCTCTATTTCTTTTTCTGTACTTTCTTTGCTTTCCCTATAATTCGTCAAAGTGGTTTTATTAGTTTGATTCTGATCAAGCAAATCCTTGACGCTTTGCACTGCCTGATCTACAGGCAAGTCCTTCAGCTCTGGAGCCACTCGCTCAAGGAGCGCTGCCACGTCCTTTTTCAGCTCCTGACTGTCACGATCAATGCCCTCTACTCGCCTGGCATACCCATCAGCCTCCTGCATGTACTGAAGACACTTTTCCAGCTCCTCAAAAAAGTCCGCCACTCCGTCAGGAGTCTCCGATGTGGATAATCCCAGTTGGCCGAGATAATTTTTCCACTCTTCTTGCCAAGATGTAAGAGCTTCCTGCGCTTCTTCTGCTCGCTTTTGAGCCGGAACCTTATCTCTCTCCAGACGATCTATGGCCTCCTTCAGGGCTTGCCGCTTATGGGCCACCTGCTTCAGATTCTCTTTAGTCTCTTGAGCCAACTTGAGAACCGGTGCCAACGTTACTCCTCGGGGAACTGCAACTTCCATATCCAAAAGAGCTACTTCCAGAGAATGCCTAGCCTCTTTTCTCTTTTCCTCCAACCGGACAGTAGCGGCTTCATTATCCAATATTTGCTCCGCTGTTATCCGCCATTGATTGATTGAGCCCATCCAATCGAGCATGACCTCCGGAGTCTCTGGCTCGATTCTGCTTTTTTGCCAGGCCCGCCTCCATTCAGCTTTCAGATCCTCCCATTTCCTGCTCAGATCAGCCTCTGTGTGTTCCAGTTCTTCCAACTGCTGTTTTGCCAGGTCTAGCTCCGACTGCAATTTGGCTTTTTCGTGAACCCGAGCACTTTCCCAGCGCAAACGATCAGCTGTGTGATCCGCATCCTGCACAGCATGCTCATAGACTTGATCGAGGGGTAACTCTTGTGCATATTCTTGGGCTTCCTCCTGAACATCCAGACCATCTAGCCATTTACGACGTATCAAGGCCCAGCCCTTTTCCCTCCAAGCCCTTTTGGCCTTCAGATCTTCTTCGGTGGGGACATCGCCTGCGAGTTCTTGGGAATGGAGCTCTTTTTTGCGCTCTTCAATTATGCCGCCCAGCTCAGCCTTTTTCTCGACTAATTGTCGCTCTTCCTGCTCCAGTGTTTCCCAGTCCCGTTTGAACCGCCGCAAAGTCGAATCCAAAGGCAAAGGCAAATTCAGCAGTTCTTCAGGAGTCCCTTGCCAAAATCCTAACCGCTGCATCGCCGCGTTAAAACTTTCTTTATCTTTGGTTGACTGCTGTTTTTGATTTTCCAGGTGGGTATCGACATCCCCAAGGTGGGTAGCATCTTCAATGGCTTGACTAAGAGCCGTGATGTCCCGATCCGGCGGAAGCTCATCTAACTCAGCCTTTTTCTGATCCAGCTCCTCCTGCATGGATTGAAGAGCCTCGGAGCTATCCCGGAACTCCTTGTCCAAAACCTCCAGCTTCTGTCCATGGGCTAAAACCTCTCTGCGGCTTGCAAGGAGGTTACGCACCTCTTGAACCTGTTCTGTCTGTAAATCCGGTCTCACTCGATACAGAATCTCGGCAGCTGCGGTCTCTTTCTGCAAGCGGGTTTCTTCAAGGCCACTGCGGTCGGCAAGACCTTTGCGGTAAGCACCTAGCCGTTGATGCAGATTGTAAATGGTATCGGCCTGGGCCAAAAGCTCATTATTCAGCTCAATTGCGTCCATTTTGCCCTTAATATCGTTCAGACGATTATTAGCCAGGGTCAATGTTCTTTCTGCCTGCCGATATAATTCTTGATTATCCTGGCGCCGCTTGGAGAAATCTTCCGGTAGCCATGGGACAGAGCCCAATTCCTCCAACTCCCTCTGAGCCTTCTGCAAATTGGCCACGGGCTTCATAGCTTGCTGCAGGCGCTTGAGCCTTTGCTCCTCTTCCAAGACATCCCTTTTTTTAATCCTTATCTGTTCCAGATCATTTTCAGCCTGACGTAAGGCCCTTTCACATTCCTTCCAAGCATAGCTGGAAAGAGCGGCCTGATTGATCTCTTTTTTCAGCTCTTTGTATTTGCTTAAAGCAGCATTAAGTTCAGGTTTTGAGCCATGAGGCTTGAAAATATTTCTACTTTCCTCTTTAAGCTCAGCCAAAATCCTCTCCACAGAAGCAATGCCGGTTCCTGCAGAAAAAAGAGTCGTCCCCGCGCTGCCCTTTTCCTGCAAAATGGCGGTCCCTCCTTGAACTAGTCCGGCATGGTCTAAACCAAAGAGGATTTCAAAGGTGTTCTGATCCAACCCTTGCAACCAGGACCTTATGAGCCCTTCATCCAGAACATTTCCCTCAAGATCAAGCACGCTTCCCTTACGCTTTTTGCGGCGCGCGAAACGCAATTCCTCACCTTGGTTGTTACCAAGAGTGCCAGAAACACTAAGTTTGCTGTTGGCATGCAGAAAATTGTCTGAAGTTCGTTCTGGGAAGCCAAACAGCCAAGCCTTTAGCGCGCGCAGCATGCTACTCTTGCCGGATTCATTGGGTCCGTGCACAACATGTAGCCCTGGCATTGAATCGGAAAAGTCCAATCCTGTCTCAGTGAATGGCCCAAAGGCGTGCAATTGAAACTTCTTGATAATCATGATCCTTCCCCACGGTGCAAGAGGCGACTAAACAGCAGTTCTCTCACCTGATTCTGCATATCTTTCATCACAGTAGAATCGCCGAGATCAAATGATTCAGGGCCGCCTTTTACTTCCGGGGGCAGTTTGGACAGCATGTCTGCCAACTCTGGGACCTGATCTATGCTTGACTGGGAAAGATCTAAGTCTTCAATAGACTTTAAAATCCCTGCCAAAGGTGAGTCAGGATCCATATCCTCAGTCGGATCGATAAGAGGACTGGTGGCCAAGTGAATCTTCTCCAGCCAGACATCTCCCAATCCAGCGGCCAAGGTTCGGCATTCTTCTTTCACTTGCTGTTCCTGGTCGTGTAGCCAGTTGTGCATGCTTGTTTGGCCGGTAAGTTCCAGCCGAACAGCCACTGGCCGACCATCTCCAGCATCTTGGGCAGATTCAAGCCCTGTGCTGATCGCAGCTCTGACAAATTCTTGGCTGTCGCATCCTTCCAGATTCACGGAACAAAAATGCCAGCGAAGCACATCCAAGTCCCTGAAGATCGCTTCCTCGACTTGTCCTTCTTTGACATTGACCACTGTGCACCCTTTAGGACCTTGCTCCTGAATATGCCTGCCCTGAATTACTCCAGGAAAAACAATCCAGGGATCACGCGCCACGACCTCCCTTTGGTGAACATGGCCCAGGGCCCAATAATCATAGCCTTTTGAGCTCAAAACCTCTAGGCTGGTCGGGGCGTAGGGCTCGTGACCCTTTCTACCGGTCAAGGCTGTGTGAAGAAGTCCAATGTTGAAACAATCGTCATCGGCGAGTGGATAGTCCGTGGCTAAGTCTTCTCGGACATCCCGTCGCGCATAGCTCTGCCCACTAATTCTGACTCCAAGCTCATCAAGATGAATACTTTCAGGTTCCTTATTGCTAAATATATACACATTGTCCGGAGTGCTCAGATTCTTGCTTATGGTGCTCGCAGCATCGTGATTTCCGGTTACTGTAAAGACTTGGATTCCAGACTCGCGCAGCCGACTCATGCGCTGGGCAAAAAACAGAGCGGTGTTGAAATCCTTCCAATGCCCATCAAACACATCTCCGGCAAGAAGTACAAAGGCCACTTGCTCGGATATGGCTAGGTCCACAAGTTTGTCCAGGGCCCTACGGCTCGCTCCTCGTAGCTGTTCCACAGGTGCATCAGGATAACTTTCCAGACCTGTCAATGGACTATCTAGATGGAGATCTGCGGCATGGATAAAGGTAAAGGATGACATATTTTTTTGCTTTTCTCCTGCAATAACTTTCAAATCATATTTTGCAGTTCACTAAGAAGATCAAAAAAGTCAAGATAATGTTCAGTATCAATACTGGAAAGGCTCATTATGTATCTGTCCACTTATGCTCATTTTAGCGAAAATACGCTGGGGTGTTTGCTCGCTTTGTTTCTCCGCGGGATTCATAGGATACCTTTTCGGGGTATTGGGGCTTGATTCCATTCCCCCCAAATTTGTGTCCAATAAGAGTGTAATCCGGAACATAGTATTTTTTAATTGTTTGCTTTGTAATGAAAATATTTTAATTGCCACCATATCAAAATTGAATATTAATTTTCTTCATTGTTTTTAATATAATACACAAAATTTGGTCAAAAATCAAATAAAAATATTATCTCAAAGATTAAAATTTGCTAAAAATGCACAACATAGAAAAAAGCCCTATAAATCAACATAGACTTTATTTCAAAACCAGCAAGCTAAGCATTTTTATGGAACATTGAAGCTTTATATCAAACAAAAACAATCTGCTTCACGACAACTCTATCTGATAAGCAACAAATACCTGCCATTTTAAAATACTTGTTAAATCAGGCGATAAAATATACATCAACTTTCTTCTCACCTTTGATAGTTCTTATACAAATTTGAAATCCAGACAAACATTCTCTGTAAACCATTTTCCACAACTAGGTTGACAATCAGAACTGATTTTGTTTCTATAAGGTTCATATCAGCAAAATTGACAACAACTTTAAGGTAAAGAGCTACAATGCAACAGACCCGAATGAGCGAAATCCTGTCCGACATCTTGGATATAAGTCCAGAAGAGGTCAAACCGGAAACCTACCTGGTCAGGGAACTGGGAGCGGAATCCATAGACCTGATGGAACTGGCAGTAACCCTGAACAACCAATTTTCCATATCAGTAGACGAGGACCATATTTTCCTGAAATCCTTGCGAGAACACATCTCAGGGGCTAAAGAACAAAACAGTGATATTGAAGAAATATTAAGGGAAACATATCCCTTTCTATCTACCGAGCGGGTGCAGGAGATACTGTCAGATCTGGAAGGTGGGCCTGTGCTCAAGGTGAAGGATCTGGATATGTATATCGATTATCAGTTATCTGGGTAAGTGTATAAAAGAGTTTTATGCTTTAAGTTTTACGTTTTAAGTAAGAAGGGCTCAGGGCCTAGGGCCAAGGGCCAAGGGCCGAGGAAGAAATATATTATTCCAGTATATTAGAAACGTGATTACATAAGAGTTAAGAGCCTGTTAACCAACAATTAATCGAGCTTGTAGCTTATAACTATTTTACTATGGATTTCAAAGAGATAATCGCCAGCAGGAGAAGCATCCGCAAGTACAAGCCGGAGAATCCGCCGGAGGAATGGGTGGAGGAGCTTGTGGATTGCGCCAGACAGGCTCCCTCGCCTTCCAATCGTCAGCCAGTGGGTATTGTCAAGATTGAGTCAGAAGAGCGCAAGAATGCGCTTCACGAGGCCATGGTAAAAGGCAGGGACGAGCTATTGGATGCATGCGAAAAGCAGGGAAACAAGAAAATGAAAAACCGCATAAACGTATATTACCGCTATGCTGATTTCATGTTCTCCGCCCCCTGGCTGTTCCTGCTGGGTACGGTTAGCTCCAAGCCCGGTTTCGCAGAACACCTGAAGCAAGCAGGTCTGACTGAAGATGGTAATCAAGAACAGGCTCCGGACGATATTACCGTTGGGCTGTATCTGGGAAACATGTTGAGCAAGGCAGCGGAATTGGGTCTGGGTACTTGCGTACTTACCGCGCCCATGAAATTCATTCCCAATATCAGTGAAATACTGGGACTATCGGATATGCAACCCAAGTGCTTTCTCACTGCGGGTTATCCGGACGAGGATCCCAAAATGCCTACACGCAAGCCGGTAGAGGAAATACTGGAACGGATCTGAATGAATAGACGGGTCGTAATCACCAGTTGGAGCGCTGTTACCAGCCTGGGTAGTTGTGCCGAGGAGATAGTTGACAGTCTGAAGTCCGGAAGCACAACTTTTCAAAGGCCGGATTTCGACCCGGAAGTGGTTGTCTCTCCTGTACACGATTTTGATCTGAAATCCTACACCGGACGCTTCAAGAACCGGCGCTACCTGAACCGCGGAGCCGCGTTCAGTGTGGCTACCGCCATGGAAGCAGTTGGCAAAAGCGGACTGGATCCTGAAAAACTGGAAAACACCGGGCTGTATGTGGGTACCGGTCCCAACCTGGATATAACCCAAGCTTTCTCCAGAACAGAGGACGGGGAGGCGGACTTCAGCGGCAATCCGGCACTCTGGATGCTGGAATTTCTGGCCAACACCCCGGCGAGCGCAATCTCCCAACTGGGACACACCCATGCGGAGAGCCTGTCCATCCAGACCGCCTGTGCTGCGGGCCTGCAATCCGTGGGAGAGGCATACAGAAAGATAAAACACGGGATCGTGGACAGTGCACTCGCAGGGGCTGGAGATTCCAGGCTGAACAAGGGTGCTGTCGCTGCATACAAAAAGGCCCAGGCCATCCATACCGGATATGGCGAACCGGAGAATGTCTGCAGGCCCTTTGATCAGGAGCGGGCCGGATTTGTTACAGGTGAAGGCGGGGCCTTCTTCCTGCTGGAATCCCTGGAACAAGCCAGGGAGCGCGGGGCGAACATAGTTGCGGAAGTCCGCGGCTTCGGTGCGAGCATGGACGGACAGGGCATGACCGCTCCGGCAGAGGACGGGAAATACGCGCAAAAAGCCGTCCAGGAAGCCCTGCGGGATGCAAACCTGGACGCTTCGAGTGTAGACCTGGTATCAGCCCACGGCACGGGGACTTTCCTGAACGACAAGGTGGAGGCGGATATCCTGCAACGGGTTTTCCCAAGCAGCAAGCCGCGCGTAACCGCGATCAAGTCCTGGATCGGGCACCTGTCCGCCGCCTGCGGGTCCGGGGAACTGGGTGTGATCCTCTCCTGCATGCAACTGGGTTATATACCGCAAATACGCAACCTGGAAAATCCCTGCAACGAGGACGTATTTTTCCTGACGGATGCAAGCAAACATCGCCCGGACCGGGTCCTGCTGCAGAACTTTGGATTCGGGGGACAAAACTCCGCCCTGGTGATAGAGAGATGGAAACAATAGAGATAAGATCCGGACTGAACGACTTCCTCCTGTTGGACAGGATACTGGAGTGCAAGGAAAACAAACTGGAGGCGGAAAAATATTTCTCCTGTCCTGAACAGTACCTGCTCCTGGAATCCTGTGCCCAGGCCGCTGCCTTTCACGTCAGATACCTGTGCGATTTTGACAGGCACGCCTTTTTGTTGAAGATAAAATATTTTCAAGGTTTAACTGTTCCAGGTTCAGGGTTCCAGGTTGAAGATCATGAAAATCCGGAAAGATATAATTATACCCAGGGATTGGAAATCCAGGGGCGGGTGGATATCAGTGCGGAAAAGATCTCTTCCAGCCAGACCACCTTTGCCTACCAGGTCCTTGCCTGGCAGGGGGAAGAGGTATTGGTCCGGGGAGAGCTCTTAATCGGGACCACGGAGTACAACCAAGATTTGCCAGAGGACAGGCTTAGACCCTATTACCGAGAGGCGTTTGCATGTTTGCTAAGCGGGTAAGATCCAGGCTGAAAGAACAGCAGGAATCCGGGCTGTACAGAAATCCGCCGGTGATTGAACAAAGTAGCGGCAAGTACGTGCAGATCAATGGCAACTGGCTTATCAATTTCGCAAGCAACGATTACCTGGGACTGGGCAGCGATCCGGAACTTGCTGAGAAAATGGCGGACAAGTTCCAAAGATACGGGAGCTCCAGCTCCTCTTCCAGGCTCGTTTCCGGCAACCTGGAAATAATAAAAAAAGCGGAAAAGGCATTTGCAGACTACTTCGGCTACCAGAGCGCACTGTTCTACCCTTCCGGCTTCCAGTGCAACCTGGGTCTTGTGGGTACCTTGTTCGAACAGGGGGACAAGGTATTCTTTGACAAGCACATCCACTCCTCCCTGGTAAAGGGATTGCAACTATCAGGTGCTGACTACTACGGGTACAGGCACAACCGCACCAGCCACCTGCAGACAAGACTGCAGAAACACCTGCATGAATCCGCGGGGATTGTTACCGAGTCCCTGTTCAGCATGGACGGGGATCTGTTGGATACACAAGGACTGGCCGAGCTTAAGCAGGAGTTCGATCTTTTCACCATAGTGGACGAGGCGCACGCCTTTGGAGTGCTGGGGGACAAGGGAACAGGCATCGCACGTCCTGTGGCGGATATTGCAGTGGGGACCTTCGGCAAGGCGCTGGGGCTATTCGGGGCATTTGTTCTCCTGCCCAAGGATTTCCGGGAATACCTGCTCAACTTTTCCTCTCCGCTAATATACACAACATCCCTGCCGCCAGCTCAAGCTGCTGCCGCCCTGGATATCCTGGAATTTATCCGGGGCAGCGAGCAAGGCAGGGAGCACTTGCTACAGATCAGCAAGGAGATGAAGCAGAAACTCTCTGCAGAGGGCTTCCGGGTTGGCGGAGACGCCCATATCCTGTCCATACTCATCGGCCCGGAGGAGACCGCGAGCAGGGTTTCCAGGGAACTGTTCAACCTGGGATTCTTTGCCTTTCCAGCCAGGTTTCCCACAGTACCGCTGAACAGGTCCATATTGCGCATCAGCCTGACCAGCATGCACGACAGGTCGGACGTGACAAACTTTTTACATTCCCTGAAGGAGGCATATGCAAGGATCCAAGCTGCCTGATATTTTTGTGAACGGGACAGATACCGGGATCGGCAAGAGCGTTGTATCCCTCTTGCTTATGCAGTATCTAATCTCTGCTGGATACCAGCCCTTTTACCTGAAACCCATGCAGACCGGATGCTCGCACCCCGGAGACACGGAGAGCGATGCCGCGTTTGTCTACAGCCACGTTCCGGGATACCAAAACCAGGACCCGGCAAACAGTACTGTATACTGCCATAAACAGCCCAAGGCGCCCTGGTTTGCAGCCCGCAACGAAGGAGAACAAATAGATGTTGACCATATCGGCAAGTGCATAAAGGATCTGCGCAAGTCCTATTCCCCTTTGATCCTGGAAGGTGCAGGCGGATTGTACGTTCCCGCCACACAGGATTCGTTAATGATCGACCTCGCGGAACGGTTCTGTCCGGATGTGCTCCTGGTGGCCAGGGCGGGACTGGGAACCATAAATCACACCCTGTTGTCCATAAGGGCCCTGAGACAGCGGAAAACGGGAATTTTTGGCGTGGTCATGGTGGATGATCCGGAGTCGGGAAATAATCCGGATATGATCCGGGAAAACATCGAGGCTGTGGAAAGATTCGGGGAAGTTAGCGTGTCCGGGGTGATAGGCAAAATAGACGACCTTGCCCGTCCTCCGCAAAAGTACCTGGAAATAGTTGGGAATTTGTTTAATGGTTAATGGTTCCAAGTTCACGGTTCACGGTTCAAGGTTGAAGAAACTAATATGTAAAAGTTTTAGGGTGTTAAGGTTTTAAGTGTAAGAAAAAGTGAGCTATCCGGCAAGGCTTAACTCTCCCTGTAGTGCTGATTAAAAATCCAAAAATGGGAAAAAGTCTTTAACTGTTTGACCTGAGTGCGTTCCTGGAAGCCTTGTCCACCAGGGAAAATATTTTGTCTATTTTGGTCTTGGTCTTCTTGGGTGAATGTCCAGTTACTTTGACAACCCTGATATCGATGCTGTCCACCCAGGCGAAGAAATCCCTGTACAACTCCCAGTGCCGATGGAGTTTTCCGGACTTGGTGTAGTAATCGTTTTTTTCCAGCTTCTCGCGCCTTTTCAACAGGCTGGGTATATTCTGGGAATCAGTATACACCTCTACTTCCGGTAACCGGATCTCGCCCAGTGCCCATAACAGGGTCTGCAACTCCAACCTGGTGGAACTGGTAGCATCGAAACGCTTCACTCGAATCCTGTCCACTATCTCATCCAGCGACTCATCAATGTCTGACACAGCCACGTATGCCCCAAAACCTGCGCCGCTCTTTACTTCCACACTAACGTCAGTAAACAACATCATTTTCTAAATCTCCTTTAGCGCTCCGAGATAACTTGAGTCTATTCAGCCGTTGTCGGGTGGTCCTTTTTTATACCAACCCTGGCTATTTAATAATAGTATACTTATCTCGTTGACTTAAACAAGCATTTTCAACTAAACTATAACTTTATCCTGGTACGTTGAACGATCACTGATTTGTTTCGAGTTTCGAAATTCGTATTCCGTGCTATATTTATTATTGTTTATCAGCAACCTATGGCCTTGACTTTATTCAAAGTCTCGGGTTAGCAAGCTGATACGGTAAAGGAGAGATTTATGGATTATCAACAACTGCTCGATTTTGACCAAGAACACATCTGGCACCCCTACACTTCCATGACAGACCCCCAGCCTGTTTACGCAGTAGAATCCGCCTCCGGAGTCAGGTTGAAGCTATACGACGGGAGGGAACTCATAGACGGAATGTCCTCCTGGTGGGCCGCAATCCACGGTTATAACCATCCGGACCTGAACAGTGCAGCCAAGGAGCAGTTGGATAGGATGTCGCACGTCATGTTCGGGGGCATAACCCACAGGCCGGCAGTGGACTTATCCGAACTGCTGGTGCGCTTGACTCCCAACCCCTTGGAAAAGGTCTTTCTGTGCGATGCAGGTTCTGTATCCGTAGAAGTGGGTATCAAGATGGCAATGCAATACTGGTTCGCCCAGGGCCGCAAGGACAAACAAAAGCTCCTCACCGTGCGGTCCGGATACCACGGAGACACCTTCGGGGCCATGTCAGTCTGCGATCCGATAAATGGTATGCACGAGATGTATACAGAAGTCCTTCCAAGGCACTATTTCGCAGAAGCACCTGCCTGCGATTTTCATGAAAAGTGGGACGAAAAATACATCCAGGATTTCAAGCAAAAGCTGGAACAAAACCACCAAAACATAGCAGCAGTGATATTGGAACCCATTGTACAAGGAGCCGGGGGAATGCGATTTTACTCCCCGGAGTACCTGCGCCGTGTACGGGAACTCTGCGACCATTACGGAATTTTGCTTATCCTGGACGAGATAGCCACCGGGTTCGGGCGTACCGGCAGGATGTTCGCCTGCGAGCACGCCGGTATATCCCCGGACATTATGTGTGTTGGCAAGGCCCTGACCGGGGGTTATATGACCCTTGCAGCAACTTTGACCACCAGACGGATCGGGGACGGAATTTCCCAAAACGGCGGAGTGTTTATGCACGGCCCCACCTTTATGGGCAACCCCCTGGCATGCAATGTAGCTGCCACCAACATCAGTCTGCTCCTGCAAGATCCCTGGCAAGAAAAAGTTCAGAATATAGAAACCCAGATGCTGGAGGAACTCTCTTTAGCCTCGGAATATCAAGATGTTTACGATGTTCGTGTGCTTGGAACTATCGGGGTGATAGAATTAAAACAACCCGTGGATATGAAAAAGGCCCAAAAGGAATTCGTTGACAGGGGAGTATGGATCAGGCCATTCGGCAGGTTGATTTACATAATGCCGCCATATATTATAAAAAGGGAGGAATTATCCCAACTTACAACTGCCATGCTGGAGATAGCCAAAAATCCGCCGCTTCAGCAAAGCTAGGTGCTTGTTCTTCTGGTAAGTACCAATCTGTCTTCGTAGGGACGGTAATACCCTTTGATGTATTTTTTTTCGGAAAAACCCAATTTTTCGTATAAATTTAGGGCAGAGTCGTTTTCCGGATCAACTGTCAGGAAACAGTCTGCACCGATTTCATCCAGGGCCTGCAACAGATAGCCCAATAACTGCATAGCTACACCTTGTCCTCTGTGTTCAGGGGCAACAAATACTTTATGCAGGCACCATATACCGCTTTTTCCGGGAAAGGCCACTATGGCCCCCACAACATCCACCTCTTGCTTGGCAGTATAGACAAGGCCGTGCTCCACCCAGAGGCGCCAAACATGCTCCCCGTCCGGTATGAATTCAAAATTTCGGTTATCCTGCCAGGAGTTCCTGTCCAGCTCGGCAATCTGTAAAAAATCCCTTATTGTTGCCTGTTCGAATCCGAGCATATCTGACCAGCCAATAAAATTTACTGTATAACTTTTTAATAAATCCATTTATTCAGAACATTGACAAACAAACCCAATCTGGTCCACCCGGTCCCTTATCAACTTTTCCAAACAATCAAAAAATCCCAGTACACAAGTCGCGGACAGTCTATAGAATATCTGAGTACCCTTTTTTTCTGTTTCCACAAGCCCGGCTTCCTTCAGCACTGACAAGTGCTTGGACACTGTGGAAGTATCGGCTTCCACCATCTGGGTCAGCTCGTACACGCAACGTTCATTCTTGCCCAATTCATCGAGTATGAACAATCGTGTGGGATGACCCATGGCCTTGAAAACCTTGGCCCTGAGGTCATACCTGTTCATGGTTTCTCGGTCCATAATATCCCTCTGCTTATTCGTTTATTGGTAAAGAAGCCAATATATAAAAGAAAAGATAGCAACAAGATACTAGAATTACATTTTTTTATTCCTAGGCCCTTGGACCTGGGCCCTAGGCCCTAAAATCTTTTCCTATCAAAATTTATAAATTTGCCAATTTGATTCTAGAGCTTTTTCTTCCAACCAAAAATCCGGATTAATGGCTACAGGATATTTAACTTCCTGCAACAGGGGAAGATCGGAGATACTGTCAGAATAGAAAGCACAATCGGCTAGATCCACCTCCAACTGCCTTGCATAATTCCTGGCCAGTTCGATTTTTCCTTGCCCGTAACAATTGGGGGTTTCCATTCCAACAAATTTATTGTCTTTTACCATCCTGATGTTGGAAATATAGTTATCCATATTTAAATAATAAAAAAAATGCGAAGCTATATAGTCATCCTGTGCAGTAATTAAAACAACATTACTGCCTATTTGTTTATGGCTTTCTATAAGTTGTACTGACTCCGGAGCAATGTGATACTTTCCCTGTTCGTGAAAAAAATCAGATACCAGCTTCTGGTACTTATCAGCGGAAACACCCAGTGTTCTTGCCCAGTAATACCAATTTATACTTCTTTCCGAGAGTTTTCCGCGTTTATAGTATACATAATTGCGCAAACCTATAACACCTTCCAACAAACCATTCCAGGTATATTTTATCCTCCAGCGTATCCAATTGGAATTTATATCCCGGTTCAAGATGGTGTGATCAAGATCAAAGAAAGCAATAGGCACCTGGGGTACTGTTAAATCCTTAAATGCACTTTCCTGGAAAGTTAAGGCATTAAAAAATTCGGTATCAAGCATACTTAAAGTTATACATAGGTTTATTGCAACTTGTCAACATACATAACCTCTGTATGTGTGTGAGATGTGATTATGTGTCACCTGTTTACGTGCTTATGCAAGGCCTAACAGAGGTATTCCCCAAGTTTCTTGGGATAAAAAAAAGCGGCTTAAGAAAGCCGCTTTTTTTGTGTTAAATAAGTCCTGGCAGCGACCTACTTTCCCACGGATCAAT
>CAJXKR010000039.1 GCA_913055815.1 uncultured Desulfohalobiaceae bacterium
TCCCTTGTTTTGTATATTTCTTGATATAATTCCTTGGCTTTGTAAGAACTGCGGACCCTGGGGCCGCTTGCTACTGCCTGAAATCCAATTTCATGGGCTCGGTCCTTCCATTCCGAGAATTCCTCTGGAGTCACATAGCGATCTACTTCTGTGTGCATCTTGGAGGGGCGTAGATATTGACCCATTGTGATTGCCTTGCAACCCACGCTTAACAAGTCCTGTAAAGCAGTCTCTGTTTCCGGGCCACTTTCTCCCAATCCCAGCATTAGTCCGGATTTAGTGGGAATGTCCGGGCGCAACTCCTTGGATAGGCGCAAAACCTCCAGGGATCTTTGATAGTCTGCCTGGGGCCTGACTTGCGGGTAGAGCCTTTTCACTGTCTCCAAGTTATGGTTCAATACATCCGGACCTGCGTTTAGCACGGTTTGCAAATCCTGTCTCGATCCTTGCAGGTCCGGTATCAGGACTTCCACCAGCGCCTGCGGCAGGAGTTGTTTGATCTTTCTTATAGTGTCTGCAAAATACTTTGCTCCTCCGTCCGGAAGATCGTCCCGGGTTACAGAGGTGACAACTACGTAGTCCAGCCCCAGATCCCGGGCGCTTAGGGCCAATCTTTCCCCTTCCCCAGGGTCAGGATATCCCTGAGGTCCCGGTTTTACGGCACAAAAAGCGCAGTCCCTGCTGCAGTTGGGGCCCATTATCAGGAAGGTGGCAGTGTTTTCCGAAAAACAAGTACCTGCATTGGGGCACTTGGCTTCCTCGCACACAGTGCAGAGCCCGTATTTGCTCAATATTTGCTTGGTGCGTGCAAAATTCGCGCTCTTGGGTAACTCCTGCTTGAACCAATCCGGTTTGCTGCGGGTTTTGGAATAATTGTTTGTAGAATCCATGTCTTGTTAGGTGTCCATATATTTGGAAACAGTTAAAAGGTCAATAGTGTTTAATTCAATCTGCAGAACTGCTTGAATATTTTTTTTGAGTTCGGACCTTATTTCAGGGCTCCGAATCCCGGTCTTGCTTTCACCAGCCAGGGAAGTGGCCTGTACATTTTCCATGCCGCAGGGATTTATCCAGGAAAAAGGTTCCAGCCAAGGATCTACATTGAATGCCAGCCCGTGAAAAGTTATCCCGTGACGTATCGCTATGCCCACACTTCCCAGCTTTTTATTGTCCACCCATACTCCGCGTTTGGAAAAGTCCCGTTCCGCAGGGATATCTGCGGTGTGGGCGGTCTTGAGCATGATTTCCTCCAGTGCCCATACCAAATCCGGGACCCTGAGCTTGGCCCTGCGCAAGTCCAGAATGGGATAGAGAACCAGTTGTCCCGGACCGTGATAGGTCACGTCCCCGCCGCGTTCTATGTGTTTTACGCTGATATTGTTGTTTCTCAGGGTGTCTTCAGATACCAGGATGTTTCCCCTTTCTCCACTCTTGCCCAGGGTGTATACGGGCGGATGTTCCACAATAATGAATATATCGGAGTCCAGGAGTTTGGATCTTTTTGCCTGCAGGATATTCAATTGCAGGTTGTGAGTCCGGGAGTATTCCTGCTCTTCCAGATCCAGCAGAAGCGGGTTGTCGATCCGGGTCGCATCTAGCATATAAATCCTCATGCCCTCTCTGGAACAACCAATCGTGGGCAATCTCGACTACGAAACAGTGAGAAAAATCATTCAATTGTTGAATATCAAGCTTTAGGATCTTATTCTTATGTAACCACATAATCACCTAACCACATATTAACATAATATTACTCCGGACCCTTCAAATCCCCGGTTAAATGTGGATGCCTTGCTGCAGTGGTCTCGTCCAGGCGTTTCATAATAGTGGAATGCGGGGCACTCCACAATAGGTTGGGTTCGTCTTCAGCTTCCCATGCTATCTGTGCCATGGCCTGGATAAAGCGGTCTATTTCATCCTTGGATTCGCATTCAGTGGGTTCCACCATCATTGCACCGTGCACGATGGACGGGAAGTAGATCGTGGGCGGATGGAAGCCGTAATCCAACAATCTCTTGGCGATATCTATGGTTGCTACCTTGTAGTTTTCCTGCAGTTCGTCGGTGAACACGCATTCGTGCATGCAGGGACGATCATAGGGAAGACGAAAGGTCTCTTTCAGCCTCTGTCTTATGTAATTCGCATTCAACACCGCGGTTTGGCTGACTTTTTCCAGTTCCTGCCCCATGCTCAGTATATAGGAATATGCCTTTATCATTACCCCGAAGTTCCCGTAAAAGGAATGCAGTTTTCCAATGGAACTTTGAAAATCACTGGACAGGGAATATCCGTGATTTTCTTTTACTACCCTGGGTATGGGGAGATAAGGTTCCAACTCCCTGGTTACGCATACCGGGCCGGAACCCGGTCCTCCTCCTCCGTGTGGAGTGGAAAAGGTCTTGTGCAGGTTGATGTGCAAAACATCTATACCTGTGTCCTGCATGTCCACAATTCCCAAAAATGCATTCATGTTTGCACCGTCGCAGTACACCAGACCGCCCTGGGAATGGATTATTTCTGATATTTCTTTAATATGGTCTTCAAACAGCCCCAGGGTGTTGGGATTAGTGACCATTATCCCCGCAGTCTCGCTGTCCATGTTTTCCTTGACCGCGTCCGGTGATATCACCCCCTGGGAATCCGATTTCAGTGTTACCGGCTTGAAACCGCACATGGTGGCACTTGCCGGATTGGTGCCATGGGCAGAGTCCGGGATCAGGATCTTGTTTTTTGTTCCGCTATTATCCTGATGATAGGCATGGAAAATCCTCATGCCGGTGTATTCGCCGTGAGCTCCTGCTGCGGGTTGTAGGCTGACCGCATGCAAACCGGTTATCTCGGCCAAGAATCCTTCCAGTTCGAACATTATCCGCAGGGCCCCTTGGGACATCTGCAGGGGGAGCAGGGGATGGGCATTGGTAAATCCCGGCAGTGCAGCTTGTTTTTCGTTGGTCTTGGGGTTGTATTTCATGGTGCAGGAGCCCAGGGGATACATGCCGGTGTCCACACCGAAATTCCATTGGGAAACACGTGTATAGTGCCGGATGACATCCAGTTCACTCAAATCCGGCAGGGGAGGATTTTCCCGCGCCAATTCCTTGTCCAGGGGATAGTGCTCCACATCCCTTTTGGGGAGGGAATATCCCTTCTTGCCCTGTTTCCCTTTTTCCCAGAGCAGGGATTCGTGCATGACCAGACCTGTGGTTCCCGGGCTGGAATAATCTTTCATTTGTTTACCTCCTTGACCAGGTTGTCCAATTGCTCCCTGCCCTTGGTTTCGGTAGCGCAGAGCAGGTAATGCCCGGCAAGTTCGGGGTAGTACTGCCCCAGGGGGATTCCGGGGATTATGTTCTTGTTAACAGTTTGTTCATAGTCGAAATTGGAAGGGAATTTTACCACAAATTCGTTGAAAGTGGGGCTGGAAAAAGGGATGCTGCATCCCGCTTCCAGCAGTTTTTCCTTCAGGTATTCCGCCTTGTCCCTGTTCAGTTCCGCCAGTTCCCTTATGCCGGTTCCACCCAGGGAAGCCAGGTACATTGCGGCCGTGGTCGCACACAGTCCCTGATTGGAACAAATGTTGGATGTGGCCTTTTCCCTCCTGATATGCTGTTCCCTGGTGGCCAGGGTCAAAACGTAGCCCCTGTTATCGTTTTTGTCCCGGGTTTGACCCACCAGGCGACCCGGCATGTTCCTGGTATATTTCTGACGGGTGCAGAAAATGCCCAGTCCCGGGCCTCCGTAAGACTGGGAAATGCCCAGGCTCTGTCCTTCACCGCAGACTATGTCCGCTCCCAGCTTTCCAGGGGGATTCAAGAGACCGTATGCCAGTGCCTCGGAAAAACAGGTCACTGCAAGTGCACCCAGGTCTTGTATCTTTTGTTGGGTGCTGTCCAGGTCTTCGATGCAGCCGAAGAAATTCGGTGATTGCACAGCTACAGCTGCCAGGTCCTCTTCTCCTTGCAATGGGCCCAGATCGGTCCTGCCGTTCTCCAGGTAGGGCAGTTCCAGGACGCGAAAGCCACTGGGCCGGAAATAGGTTTTTACCACCTCTCTGTACAAGGGGTTTATTGCTTTGGATATAGCCACCGTGCTCTTGCGTCTCGCTATCCTCAGGGACATGAACAGTGCCTCTGCCAGTGCGGAGGCCCCATCGTACATGGAAGCGTTGGAGACCTCCATTCCCAGGAGGCCGCTAACCAAGGTCTGGTATTCAAAGATGGACTGGAGGGTGCCCTGGCTGATTTCGGGCTGATACGGGGTGTAGGAGGTGTAGAGTTCCGAGCGCTGCAAAAGGTGTTGAATCGAGGCAGGGATGTAGTGCTCGTAATTCCCGGCTCCCAGAAATGCGGAGCATTCATCCCAGTCCGGCATTTGCTTGGCAAGTTTTCGCATGTGTGAATTCAGTTCCCATTCCGTGCAAGGTTCGTCTAGTTGCAAATTGGACTTTCTGCGGCATTGTTCCGGGATGGAAGAAAACAACTCCTCGATACTGCTTACCCCAATTTCTTGCAGCATAACCTGGAAATCATCCTGGGTATGGGGTAGATATCGCATTATTCTTCTCCTTGGATATAATTTCTATATGCGGCGTTTTCCATCAGTTTGTCGAATTCTGCCGGGTTAATGGGTTTGATGTCTATTAGCCAGCCTTTCGCATAGGGATCGTTATTTACCAGTTCCGGTTTGTCTAGGAGTTCTTCGTTTATTTGCACTACTTCTCCACCGATGGGCATATAGGCTTCAGCCACCGCCTTGACGGATTCCAAGGTGCTGAATTCTTCGCCCTGGGCCAGAGTTGTCCCTACCTCGGGTAGTTCCACAAAGACCACATCTCCCAGTTGATCCTGTGCAAAATCGGTTATTCCTATTTTATGGGTCTCTCCTTGATCCTTGACCCACTCGTGATTTTGGGTATACCTTAGATCTTCCGGCAGAATGAGTTCGTTGAATTCCTTCATAAATATCTCCTTGGATTATTTGGTGAACAAAATTATGACCTTTGAAAATTTGTATAATCAATTTAATTTTTTGCCAAGTGCAAATTGAACAAGTTGGCCATCTGGTAGATAGTTCCCATCCGGAAAAAGGGCAATTTCCGTATGCAAACCAGATAGTTTTCTGGTAAGCATTCAGGGGGCGTATTGACAGTCATGGCATAACCCGTCATTGCGAGGAGCGAAGCGACGAAGCAATCTTTAGCGGTACATTGCAAATTTTCCGTATGAGATCGCTCCCTGCGGTCGCTCGAATGACGGGTGGAGCATGCCGTAAACCGGGAACGATTACTTAATATCTATCCCCGTGAATGCTTACGTTTTCTGTACCTATTTCTGTACATTCTCCGGAAACAAGTTTTGTTTAGCCGTTCTGTCCGGGCGTATGTCTTCAGCAATCAGGACCTTTATACCCCTTTTGGAGTCTCTTAATTCTATTTCCTGATTTGATGCAATTTGCCTGTTTACTTTTATAAAACCGCAACATAGTCCCCTGGGTTTAAAATCCACTGGTTTGTCAGGGCTGGCAATGCTGTATATCCGGTTTTGGTGCCAGCCTATACCCATGTCTGTGGTACAGGTGAGTACTGTGCCTATGTTTTCCCCTTGGTACAAGACACTGGCATCCCCTCCGGGTGTTATTTTTCTGGGGTCGTAGCCTACAAAGGGATAGGTGTAGTCCGCTTGTCCGGTCTGTTCAAGGGCCCTTGAGCCGTTGAACTGTTTGGTGAAGCCGGTTTTGTCCGATGTATAGGGCAGGGCAAAGGTCCAGGGATTGTTCAGAAAGGGCCAATCCCCGATGTCCTGATGGGATAGTGGCAGGACGGCACCTGCACGCAAGGAGTCCCTGGAAGCCAAGCCGCAAGGTTCCAGCCCGTATTCCTCTCCCGCCTGCATCAACATCTCCCACAACTCTTTTGTGTTTTGGACGCCAACCAGGAGCTCGAAACCGAATTCCCCTGTATATCCAGACCTGGAAAGCATGACAGGGAGATGCCCGTGGAGTTTCACCTCCTGCGCTCTGTCCCCCTTCTGTTCAAAATCGCCTTGGAACGAGAAATAGTTCAGGGAGTTGAAACATCTCTCAGGGTCTTTTAGTACCTTTTTCAAGATATATGCGGAACTCGGTCCCTGAAGATCGATTTTACCTATCAGGTCGGTGAGATCCTCGACCTTTGCTTCAGCAGACAGGTACTTTTGGTTGTTATTTAGATATTCGCTTATCGTGCCCCCCATATCGGCATTTACCATTAGGAGAAAGTTGTTTTGATCTATTTTGGATAAAATGGCATCGTCTATTACGTGGCCAATATAATTCAAGATTACTCCGTAAACGCTTTTGCCGGGTTTAAGTGGGCTGGTGTTGTTGTTAAGACAGTATCTAAGATCCCTGGAAAAAGAAAATTGCAAAAGTTCCTCGGCCCGGGAACCGGAAATCCTTATAGGGCTCATATGAGAGGTGTCAAAAATGCCCGCTGTAGTTAAAACCGCTAAATGTTCGTCCTTGGCAGAACTGTACCACAGGGGCATTTCATAGCCGCTGAACTCGGAGATTTTGGCACCCAGTTCCTTGTGTTTTTCCCACAGATTGGTTTTTTTGGCGTTGTTTTGCATAATTGTTCCTTGCAGTGCCCGCAAATTGATATTTTGCAGATTGTGTTAAGGTTTTCCCGCTATTTCCTAGTCGAGATTGCCAAAGTGTTAAAGTTATAGGTTGTTAAGATAAAAAAGAGTTTAGTAATTGTAGTTTTCTTGATTGTTTTAAATATTTTTTTGTTGCATCTGACTTGATTTTATTTTTATTATTTCAGGTGAAACAGTTGGTTTTCAATTCGGAAAAAGGGCAGTTTCCGGATAGCATCATGTATTTAACCAATTCTGTATTCTATTCAGCTTTTTATTTAGTATAGTACAATCATAGCCCTATTGCATTTGTACGTCAATTGGTATCTAAGAAATAAGCATTATTTTTTTTGAAAAAATCCATGCCAAGGAGTTCTATGTTCTTGTGTCTTCGGACAAGATTGCCCGAAGTTTTAAACACTACTATGCTAAAACAATAGGCCAAAAATCGGAGAAAACAGTATGCGGAATTTTTTGAATTTGTCCCACAAGTGGCTGCGATCGCTGATCAATGCCTTTTTGGCAGATCAGTGCATATTAAGGGCTGCTGCACTTACCTATGTTACCGCCCTTTCCATAGTTCCCCTATTGGCTGTAGTGTTCTCTATTTCCAAAGGGTTTGGTTTTTACAATACAGACTATATAAAGAATATTTTACTGGAGTTCAGTGCAGGCAGGGAGGTGGTAGTAGATCACTTGATCAGTTATATCCACGGTACTGATGTTGCTACCCTGGGCGCAGTAGGCCTGATTTTGCTTTTGGTTACAGTGTTTTCCCTGATCAGCAACATAGAACAAAGCCTGAACGTGATCTGGGGTGCCAGTTATTCCAGGACCCTGCGCAGGAAGTTCACGGATTATCTTTCCGTGATACTGATATGTCCGTTCCTGGTGATTCTTGCCTTTAGTTTTTCCGCTACAATGGAGGGTTCTCAATTGGTGCAGAATCTTTTGTCCATTTATGTGCTCAATTCCCTTTACTGGTTCCTGTTCAAGATTTTTCCGTTTATATCCGTGGTGGTGGCCCTGTTTTTGTTTTACAAGTTGCTCCCCAATACTTATATCAAGTTCAAGAGCGCTTTTTTGGGAGCGTTTGTGGCTTCACTGTTCTGGCAAATTCTGCAAAGCGTGTTCTTGAGTTATCAGATCGGGGTGAGCAAATACAATGCAATTTATGGTAGTTTTGCCCAGGTACCCCTGTTTCTGATCTGGCTGTTTTTGTGCTGGATAATTGTTTTATTGGGTGCAGAGATCGGGTCTACCGCGGAAAACCATGAAAATGTCCAGGAACACAACAAGTTGGGCAAGTTCAATATCGAGACCAAGGAAAAATTGGCCCTTGCCACGATGCTGCTTTTGACCAGGAACTTTCAGCACTCCGAGAGCATGCTCGATATACACGAATTATCCAGGGAGTTGCAGGCACCCCTGAAATTGGTGAACCAGATATTGAGTGTATTAACTGATCTTGGATTTGCGGTCAGGGCGTATCAAAACAACTGGGAGGGATACACCCTGGGGATGTCTCCGGAGAAACTGACCTGTTGGGGGGTGGTGAGTTCCATCCGGCACTACAAGGACGACGGTGACGTTTTCGTGTTCGAGGACCAAAACGATGGTGTGGAGGAGTTCTTCTCCAAACTGTATGTCAACCGGGAGGAAGACCCCAGTTTAAAGGAGTTTGTGGAGCAGTATCCCAAATAAACATGAAAAGAGTTTAGCCACGAAACACACGAAATTACATGGAAAAAAAAGAAAAAAAAGAATTTGAATTATAATAAGTTATAAATATTAAAGTAGCGAGCAAAATTCTTGTTCTTGCACCTAAAACCTTAACACCCTAAAACCTTAAAACTTTCTCATCCTACCTCTCCAGCATGGAGTAGATCTTTTGCATGTCCAGGTTCTCCCTGACTATGTCTGCCAGCCTGTCCAGGTTCTCCTCCAGATCGTATCTGGTCTGGATCTCTTCCAGGGGTTCAAGCCCTTTCCGCTTGCGCACCTGGTCTATAAACCACCTCCTGAACTCGTCCGCATCAAACAGGCCGTGCAGGTAAGTACCCCAAATCCCCCCGTCTGGTGTGGATAGTCCTATTTCCCTGTTCTCCGGGCTTGTGATCAGGGGTTTTACCTCTTCCTGCAAACGCTTGGTTTTGCCGTGGTGGATTTCGTATCCCTGCAGGGTGGTGTTGGAAGTAAGGTGGGTGGCCTGCACCTGGCAGAGGCTTTTCTGGGGAGCGAGTTCCGTGAAAATTGGCAATAGTCCCAGACCATCCCTGGTCTTTTGCTCGGATTCTATTCCGTGCGGATCCGCCACTTGTTCCCCCAGCATTTGAAAGCCGCCGCATATACCCACCACCAATGTTTGGCCATCTGCTGCCAGACGCTTGATGTCTTCCGATGTTTTGCTGTTGTCCAGGGCTTCCAGGTCTCCCAGTACGTTCTTGCTGCCGGGTATGATCAGGACATCCGGGGGAGTTTCCGGTTTGCTGCCGGTCTTTAGTATGTTGACGTGTACATCCGGTTCCTGCAGTAGTGGTTCCAGGTCTGTAAAATTTGATATATGCGGCAGGTCCAGGCAGGCAATGTTCACTGCGGCAGAATCGGGTGAGCTGCCTATCTTGTCCCATCCTGACTTGAAGGTAACTGAATCCTCCTCCGGAAGTCCCAGATCCCCGATATAGGGAACAACACCCAGGACGGGCTTGCCGGTGCGTTGTTCAGTCTCGTCAATTGCAGGATCGAGCAGGGATTTCTGGCCCCGGAAGCGGTTGATGATAAATCCGGAAGTCAAATCAGTCTCCCAATCCTCAAACAGTTCCATGGTCCCGATAAAGGAGGCGAATACCCCTCCCCGGTCAATATCTCCGGTCAAAAGGACATTGGCCCCGGCTATCCGAGCCATGGTCATGTTGGTTATATCGTGCTGTTTCAGGTTTATTTCCGCAGGACTCCCCGCTCCCTCCAGGATGATCACATCCTTGGATTCCGCAAGTTCCAGGTAGGCCTCCCGCACTTTGGAGATGATCTGTTCCTTGTAATGGATATATGCATTCACATCCATGTTTTCTACCGGTTCTCCCAGGAGGATCACCTGGGAACCGGTGTCGGAACTGGGTTTTAATAAAATGGGGTTCATGAGGACGTCTGGCTCCAACCTGCAGGCCTGGGCTTGCAGTACCTGCGCGCGTCCCATCTCGCCGCCGTTCCTGGTGACAAAGGAGTTCAGGGACATGTTCTGGGCCTTGAACGGGGCCACACTGTAGCCGTCCTGGAACAGTATCCTGCAGATTGCGGCAGCCAGGATGCTTTTACCTGCGTTGGAAGAGGTCCCCTGCAACATGATTGCGGGCGGCAGTTTGCTGTCCTCTTTCTGCTTTTCCCTGGAGTTTGATTCCTTTGCAAATTCCCGCGGCATGAAACAGGAGAGCGAGTTGTCCAGATTCCTGCTCAGTGCCTGTAGCAGGGCTGCATTATCATCTGCGTTTCTGACAGCGACCCGGAAAAAATCCGGATTGAGCCCGGCATAGTTGGAACAGTCCCTTATGGCCAGATGGTCCCGGAGCAAGTGTTTGTTCAAGGTAGGTGCGTCCAGATCGGTATTATGCAATTTACACAAAAAGAAGTTTACGTCCGAGTCAAATACTTGCAGGCAGGGAATCTGTTTCAGGCCAGCGTAAAGTTCCCTTTTTCTGTTTTGTGTAAAAGAGCGGGAATCTTGGATGTACTTCTGGTCAGCCAGGGCCCGGATACCTATTTCCTGGGCAAGGGAGTTCACTGACCAGGGAGGGGAGGATCTGGACATCCTTTCCAAAACACTTGGATCCCCGATTCCAAGACCCAGCCTGATTCCGGGGATTGCAAAGAATTTGGTAAGTGAGAGCAGGACAAGGACGTTAGCCGGCCTGTTTGTGTATAATCGGTCCAGCTCCGGGATAAAGTCCGCAAATGCCTCGTCTATGACAAACAGGCTATCTGGATAGGCGTTTGCCAGTTTCCTCAATCCTTCCGGATTTATGGTTTTACCAGTGGGGTTGTTGGGTTGTCCCAGGAATATCAGGCTGCGGGAATCAATTTGCTTTTCCAGTTGAATGAGGGAGAGCTCGAAATCGTCCTCTTCCCGGAGGTGGATATGAGTTACTGCTAGCTTGTGTAATTTTGCTACCTTCTCGTAATCCACATAACTGGGGACCGGTATGATTGCCTGGCTGAAATTGTAAAGGCCGGGCAAGGAGTAGAGCAGTTCAGTGGAACCGTTGCCTGCAATAACTTCCTGTTCCCGGACTTGATACTCATTTGCCGCCAAGCGGCGAAGCCCTTTGGCCTCGGGGTCGGGATAGTGCACTATTCGATCCATGGAGTCCAGGATGCAATCCTTTATCCAGGCCGGAGGACCCTTGGGATTTATATTCGCGGAAAAGTCCAGGATCCTGGATGCAGGTATGCCCATGGAAGCGGCCAGATCGTATATGTTCCCTCCGTGTTCGTATTTTTGCATTTTTCACCGTTACCTTTTGAGGCAGTTTCAGGTTTCCCGCCCTGGAGTGGGCAGAAATAAGATTCCGGAAAATTCGCGATCCCCTTTGTCAAAGGTACCGGGTTCAGAGCTGGAGATTTAATCAATAATCCAAATCCGGGATCCGGATTTGTAGATTGTTTAAACCTTGAATCCGGAAGGATTACTTATATCCTATAATTTGCATTTAATGCAAGGATAAATTAGGTTGCCTTTGAAGTTGTGTCGTTCTCATGAAATATTGTTTAATATAACTATGCTGTTTTGGTTGATTTTATGTCTGCAGTTGCAAATTTGAAACAAACTATCTATATGATGTGGAGGTTGGGGGATTTAAACACTTTGATCTTGTGTTTAAATTGAATTAATTGTATGTTATAATGGTATGATTGGTTGAATAACTTGAACCGGGAAGAATTTTAAAAGCAGTGAGGTTCTTCCCGGGCTGAAGTTGGTCTGGATGTGTATATATAAAATTATTCAAACTTAATGGATGGGTTATGCGTATAATCGAGAAAGTATTCAGAAGAGAGACTTTGCTGCAGGGCGTTTTGCTGCTGGCCGCTGTCTCGTTGACAGTCCACTTTTGGTTGACTTCCCAAGGTATGCCCGGATTATGCAGTTCCAAGGGATGCAAGATTGCAGGTGAACTCTTGAATTTCCCGGAGTATTACCTGATTTTGGCAGGTGCAGCTTTTTTTTGGATCCTCTGGCTACTGGTGTTTTTTGCCTGCAGGTACAAAAAGCAGGTGCTTTGGCAGTTGATAATAACTATTTTATTTGCCGCCATGGCATTCGACGGTGTATTGTTAAGTTATCAGTTCCTGAAAGTCGGGGTTATGTGTTGGTTGTGCATCGGTGTTGGAGCAGGGTTGTTAGCTACAGTAGTATCCCTGGTTTGGGTAAGAAAGTCTCTTTTTGTCCTTGTGCTGGCTGTGTGTGTTTGGTGCGGCGGCTTTATGGGAGAGGCGGTATTGTATAGCAATTTAAAATCTCCCGGCCTTTCCCAAACCCATTTCTTAACCAGGACTGCGGAAAACCAGGAAGCTGCCAAGGATTTCTATTTGTTTTTCAGTTTGGATTGCCCCCATTGCAGTAAAGTAATGGCAAATATAATATTGAACAAGGCCTGGGATGCAAACTGGCATCTTTGTTGTATTGACACATCTGGGAATGACTTGAATGTTTTGGCCAATACAGTTCAAAATGAAAAGGCCGAGGAATTTCCTTTCCTACAGGTCTTGAAAGCCAAGAATAGTAAAAAACTCCAGGATGTTCCAGTGCCTTCCAAACTTGAAGAGCGGGTTGAAAATGCCTCTTCTTTTTTAAACAATAGTGCATACAAGGCTGTCCCTTTGCTAGTAGTCAAGGAAAGTATGGGAAGGGATGTCTATTTGACCGGATCTCAAAGTATAGCCAAGTATCTATATGAAAATGATTTGATTAAAAAATGGTATAATATGGAAGAAATTCAAAAGATCCTGAAAAAAAGAAGGTAGATTCGAATAACTTTTCAACCCGTGTTTAAGTTTGCTTGCACAAAAGCGGCAAGGGATAAGTTTAGCTGAGGGATGTATGGAAATCTTCTCCTGGAGGAAAAAATGCCAAACAGGTGCAGGAGCGGGGCGGTCCGACTGCAGGATAGTACCGCTTTTTTTTGTGTACTTGGCCTTGTTCTGCATCTTGTTCTTTAGTGTATATAGTCTGCATGCACAAGAAGCAGCAGATGGAAGCACCAATTCCACTGATGTATTAATCCAAAATTCTAAGCAATTAGGTGTCTCCAGCCAAAACCTGGAGGAACTGATCTCAGTTTTGGAAAACGAGGAAAAGAGAACCGAATTTCTGGATAAGCTGCAAGCCCTTAATGCCGCGTTGGAAGATCAAAAATCCGGGGAGCAGGAAGTAACTGTTGCCCAGGGATTCTATAAGAAACTCGGTTCCTGGTTCTCAGACAAGTATAATCGCACCCTGGAAATGCTTAAATCTCCGGAGGGAATCAAGATACTGCTTATCAGGAGCCTTTTCAGTATCATCCTGATGCTCTTGACTGTTGGGTTTTTGAAGTTCTTGAACCGCAGGTTTTTTGACCAGAGGAATATACATTTTGCTCTCAAGTATATTAGCGATGTTCTTCTTGCTGGAGTTGCCCTGTTGGTTCTGCTTCTGATTTGGGGTGTCAATCTGTTCGGGATTTTTGGGCTCACGATCTGGAAACGGCTAACCACCTCTGTACTCACTATCGGTGTTGTTATACTGGCCGCAATGATTGCCTGGCGGATAATAAACACCTATCTGATCAAACAGGAGGAACATTTGTCCGGGGATCAGGATTTAGCCCGGCGCGCTAACACACTGTTTCCCCTTTTGCGGAAGATTTTGCGCGTAGTGCTGGTTATTGTAACCGTACTGATAATCCTTCCGGAGTTGGGAGTGAACATTACTCCCCTGTTGGCTGGTGCGGGGATAGCAGGTATAGCCATTGGTTTCGGTGCCCAGACCCTGGTTAAGGACTTTATAAACGGATTTTTTATCCTGGCGGAAAACGCCATCAATGTGGGGGACTGGGTTGCACTGGGAGGCCACGACGGACAGGTGGAGGGACTCTCCATTCGAAATATCCGGCTAAGGGATATTTACGGCAACCTGTATACCATCCCTTGGAGCAGTGTAGAGACAGTCAAGAATCAAACCCGGGAATTCGGGTATGCAGTGGTAGAACCCGGGGTGGCTTACCGGGAGAATATAAATGAAGTGATAGAGGTTGTGAAACAAGTTGCAGCACAAATGCAGCAAGATCCGAGTATAAACAAGGATATTTTAAGCGATCTCCAGATCCTGGGCTTGATTGAGTTGGGTGATTCTGCGGTAGTTGTGAGGACAAGATTCAAAACTACTCCGTTCAAGAGGTGGTTTCTGGAGCGTGAGTTCAGGAAAAGATTGAAGATCAGGTTCGACGAACTCGGGATCGAGATACCTTTCCCCCACAGCACTGTCTATTTCGGCCAGGACAAACATGGGAATGCACCTCCTGCGCGTATTAATATGACCAAAGAAGTTGGTTTTGAGGAGTGATCGTGTACCTGTCTGTGACTGTTTGAGATTTTGCTTTTTTGTGAAAGTCTGCGATTGGTGCTTGAGCTGTATAAAGGATTTATCAAGAGGGCAATAAGCGGATGTGGATAGTTTTTGCCTTTTTCACCGCTCTGTTTGAAGCCACAAAGGACGGGTTGTGCAAGAAGAGCCTGCAAAATGCGGATTCGTTTATCGTGGCCTGGTCCTGGAAGGCGCTGACAGTTCCGTTCTTGTTGCCCCTGCTTTTGTTCTCGCCTCTGCCCGGAGAGTTGACGTTCAGGTTCTGGATGGCACTCTGCGTGGGGGGATCACTGAATGTCCTGGCCACACTTTTATATATCGAGGCTATCAAGTCCTCGGATTTGTCCATCACCCTCCCCCTTTTGTCTTTTACCCCGGTTTTTCTGCTTGTGACCTCCCCGCTCCTGGTATCCGAATATGTGAGCATGGTAGGTGGTTTGGGAGTTGTGGCCATATTTGCAGGTGCCTATATACTGAATGTCAGTGAAATAAAATCCGGGTATTTAAAGCCTGTTTATGCACTGCTAAGGGAAAGGGGGCCACGCCTTATGCTGGGAGTGGCGGCTATTTGGAGTGTAGCCGCCAATATGGACAAGATCGGTGTGCAAGAGACCAATCCCTTTTTCTGGTGTGTTTCCATTCAGAGTTTCATAACCTTTTTTTTGACCCTGTATATCTTTTGGAAAAGGCCTTATGCTTTTACTGACATATCCGGGAATTACGGCCACAGCATATTGGTCCTTATAGGGCTAAGCTCCGCCCTGGGACTAATATCTCAGATGCTGGCCATAAATATAGGCCTGGTCCCTTATGTTATCTCCATCAAGAGAACCAGCATCTTGTTCGGGGTGATCTTCGGAGGGGTGTTCTTCCGGGAACAAAAGATCGCCCCCAGGCTTATGGGGGCACTTATAATGATTGCCGGTATCTTTTTGATCACCCTGAATTTATGAGTTTGTCAGGCGGGTTCAAGGTGAGTTTATTCAATATAGCCGGCATTGGTTTTTTAAGCTATGCCTGAATGCTGTTTTTCGAAAGTCTGTGTAAAAAAACAGGCATGTTTGGTATTTGAATGCTTCTTTTCCTGAAATTCCGGGATGTAGGCTGTAGTAGATGTCACGGTGTCTGTTTGTGTCTATCCATGTGGCAGATTCCTTGCTTTGATTTCCGTCCTGTTCCTCTCTTTTTTCTCGGGCTCTGTGCTTTTATGCAGTTTTTGTCCGGTAACTTTGTTACTACCATGCACTAGGTTGTACTTATAGTAGAAGGAGAGATCAATGGTACTGTAGCGGAACTGGACTGGTCCAGATTCGACGAGGCACAGCACGCTGATATAGAGAAGGATCAGGTCTTTGTACGTTAGCAGGACTTTTCGGACTTGTAGCAGATTTTTCAGAGATTGATTGATAAGGTGTTTATTTTATTGATGATTTTGTGTTTCCTTGATAAATGAATTTTTTTTGCAGGTGAAAGATTACTGCAAATGTTTCAGGACTTCTTCTTTGCTGGTTGCAAAGAGCACTTCATCAAGAGCCTTATCCAAGAGTTCGGGATTGGGTTGATTGGATATAATCTGGCTTTCTTTCTCAGTTAAGCCAAATTTCTTGTCTAGTTGTCTACGGAGAACTTTTGCTTATCCAATATTACACCTTCTTGTATCCCCTCTTCCCTGCTGTATCTAAAGACCGGATTTTCAATGCAATTGAACGAGAAGGAAAACGATACCGATACTTACACTGGCGCTAACAAGACGGACAAACTTGCCAATATGCAAGGAAATACAGGTCAGGCACGCAAAAAGTTTTTCGACAAATGTGGATAGCGAGGCCACTGTTCCTCCCAGCGGAGGAAATCCGGCCAGGGAAGTACTTTTTTTCCGCCAGTCAGATACCGTGGCCAACGGTTCTCTGTTTTACGATAAATACGGGCTTTCCATTCGCGTGGCTGGATCCTAACGGTAATGTGGGCTCGAATGACACTAAGGCGCTCAAATACCAGTTGGCGGAAACCTTGGCCTTCAACCGGGCTATAGGGGAGGTCAAGGATTGGTTGT
>CAJXKR010000040.1 GCA_913055815.1 uncultured Desulfohalobiaceae bacterium
AGACAACCGCCCCCTGGAGTGGGAATTTCCTGGATATCAAATTTGTCTGCGAGTTCCAGTTGCCTTTTGCGGCTGCGTCCTGCCAGATCCAGCAGACCTTCCCTGTTTACCAGCCCGGAATTTTCCATGGGAGTAGGCGGCATTAGCTTAGCGCAAAGCGGTCTTAACAATACATCCTTTACTCCAGCTTCCTTGGGGATAAGATTCAGGGTGTCCCTGCGTTGGGACATTGGCCTCTGTCCAAGTACTTCTCCGCTTACTATCCAATTGGCCCCGAATTCTGCGAGCTTGTTTTTGGTTTTTTTCAGCATGAGAATTTTACAGTCCACGCAGGGATTGAGATATTTTCCTATCCCCCAATCCGGCCCGCGCATAAATAGGTCTATGTAGTCTTGACTGATATCCACAGGCAACAGGGGTAGTTGATATACTTCTTGCCAATGCAGGATTTTGTCAGCATGTCCGAAAAAAGGGCTGGTGAAGTGCAGGCCGAGCACGTTTATTCCCTGTGCCTGCATAAGCTTGCAGGCCAATATGCTGTCCAGTCCACCGGAAAATAGTGCCAAGCAGTCGAATTTGTATTCCATAAACCGGAATGTAAATTACCTGCTCCCAGATGGCAAGGGAGTTAGCAAATTGCAATAATACTCTTTGTGATCAAACCTGCCCAAAAATGCGGCATTAATCCTTGCATTTTGTATATCGTATGATAAAATACTTATTATGACTCGGTATGGTCAAAAGAGATGAACTCAATTATACTACCTATAATCCATGGTTCTCGAGAGTAAAAAAATGATATAACACTCTGAAATTATGAGTTTTCCAATGCTCTTGACTTTTTAAGGCATAACATATTGTTTTGACTTTAAGACTTCGGGCAATCTTGTCCGAAGGCACAAGAACATAGAACTTCGCACTCTTTAGTTTGGTTTATTGGTTTCTTAAGGCCAACTCGGCCCATGATATAATGCTTTCAGTTTGGTTTCATGAACTGAATTTTCAAATCTTGAGCAGTGAACTGTAATTCCTAAAGATTTGCTGTAATAACACAGTTGCCATAGTCAGTTGATTTACTCCCAAAAGCAGGCCCAGGAGATAGCCATTGCAGGTACCGAATTCAATTGAAAATTTGTCTCGAGGTGATCATCTGTGTTGCATGTACATGACTGAAGAAGAGCATCGGGAGATCCTCACTCCTTTTATAATTTCAGGGTTGGAGCAGGGTGACAAAGTTTTCTACATAGTGGACGTGCGCACAGCCGAGACTGTCCTGGAGTATTTGGAGCATGCGGGACTCGATACTTCCAAGTATTTATCCTCCGGACAATTTGTTATTGCAGATACCAGGGATACCTATATCAAGGACGGTAGTTTTGATCCGGACAGGATGCTCTCCATGCTCAAAAGTGAGACAGACTGGGCCATAGAAAATGGGTTCAATGCACTGCGGGTTACAGGAGAAATGAGTTGGGCCCTGCGAGATTTGCCCGGAACCGAGCGCCTCATGGAATACGAGGCCAAACTTAACCAGTTTTTCCCCAGCCACAAGGCTATTGGACTTTGCCAATACGACATGAGGAGCTTTGACGCGGAAGTACTTCTGGATGTGTTGGCTACCCATCCCATAGCCATAGTACGCAACAATTGCTACGATAATATGTATTACGTACCTCCGGAAGATTTTTTGGGAGGAACTCGGGCCGAGACAGAACTATATCATCGTATTCATAACCTGGAAGAACGCCAAAAGATCGAGGAGGAACGAGAAAAGTACCAGGAAGCCCTGAGGCAAAGTGAGGCCAATGCCAAACGCAGGGCGGAATTCATCGAGGCTATCTTCGATAATGCGGGTGCCCTTATTGTGCTTTTGGACCATAATGGATATATTAAGCGCTTTAATCGCACCTGCGAGGAAGTTACAGGCTATACTGCAGAGGAGGTCCTGGACAGAAAGATATGGGATGTAATTATACCCCGGGAAGAAGTCGAGGCTACAAGGGCGGTATTTAATAAACTTAGTTGCGGTCAGTTCCCGATGCGTTTTGAGAATTCCTGGAAAACTAAACAAGGAGGCAGTGTCCGTGTTGCCTGGTCCAACACTTGTTTACTGGATACTGATAACGAGGTGGAAATGATCGTGGGGACGGGTCTGGATATTACCGAATCTTCCATGGTTGAACAGGCCAGAAAGAGGGAAATAAGTTGCCTGGAGGAATATTCGGATCTAACTTCCACTGCAACCACGGCCTCATCTCTAGGAGTTGTTCCCTTGAGTCAAAATAATTACCAGGCTTTTCAGGGGGTTGTGGAGGAATTGCAAGAGATGTTGGACCAGTCCATGGAACAGACAGTGTACAAGGTCTCGCATAATCTTTCGGACAAACAGAGGAAGTTGGCTGAAAGATTGGGAATTCTGCGAGCGGGGCCCAGGGATGTTGTTCAGGCCTATATACAAGCCATACAAGAAAGGACAAAGGGACAACCCAAAAAAATGATCCGCGCCTATACAGACGAAGGCAGGCTGCTGCTTATTGAACTTATGGGATATTTGGCTGCTTATTACTACAATCAAAGTTTGGGAGACTGAGAATTTTCAAAAAATTCAGCAGTATTTTCAAAGGCCAAAGAATTGATTTAAGCTCCGGAGCCTTAAATTGATTTTTGGTCTGGATAATTGCGGAATAAAGACCCTACTTTGCCAGCCCAAACAGTCAAGGTGGAGGTCTGATAAAAAAATGCTATAAATTGGGATTTTTATATTATTAGTTCAGTGTTCGGGGATAAAGTTTGGCAAATTTCATACATTACATGAGTTAAAATATGGCAAATTACAAATTCGATCTGTACATTGCTGGTAATGGTTCGCGTTCGCAACAAGCCGTCACTCAACTGAAAAAAATATGTGAGGAAGCTATTCCGAACGATTACGAACTATCAGTTATCGATGTGCTGGAGCGGCCCGAAGATGCGGAAGAATCCAGGATATTGGCTACACCTACCCTGATCAGAAGATTTCCGACTCCTGTAAAAAGGATAATTGGCGATTTGGAGGACAAAAATACCGTAATGCAGGCAATGGAATTGAAAAACAACATTTTCAAAGAATGATTTTCACCTCGGATTCATGAGTGAATATGTAGTAAATCAAATCCGTTTTCGAAATTTGGGAGGAGAAAATATGGAGACAGCAAATGTGCTGCAAAAGTTGCATACAGGTATATATGGTCTGGATGCCATCAGTAGGGGAGGCTTGCCCAAGAACAGGACCACATTGGTTGCAGGTTCGGCAGGCAGTGGGAAGACTATTTTAGCTGCCCAGTTTTTGGCCGAAGGTATACTTCAAAAAGGGGAAACAGGCGTGTTTGTCACTTTTGAAGAACCTGCCCAGGCTATAAGGGATAACTTGATTTCTATGGGTTGGGATATAGGGAGATGGGAAGAAGAAGGCAAATGGGTGTTTGTGGATGCTTCTGCACAGGTGGGAGATGAGACTACCTTAATTGTAGGCAGTTATGATATGGGAGCACTTTTGGCAAGAGTGGAAAAAGCCATAAACAATGCCAGGGCAACAAGGGTTTCCCTGGATTCCTTGGGGGCGGTCTTTACCAGGTTTGGTGACAGCAAGACCGTGCGCAATGAATTGTTCCGGGTGGCCACTGTGTTGCGAAGATTGGAAGTGACTTCGATAATGACCGTGGAGAGGATGAACGAGTACGGCACAATTTCCAGGGAAGGAGTAGAAGAGTTCGTGGCAGATAATGTAATTATTCTGAGGAACGTGCTGGAAGACGAAAAACGCCGCAGGACTGCCGAGATTTTGAAATTCAGGGGGACTTCACATCAAAAGGGCGAGTTTCCGTTTACCATACTGCCGGATCAAGGTTTTGTTATAGTTCCCTTGTCAGAAATAGATCTGGAATACAAATCGACAGATACCAGGGTAGCTTCCGGGAGCAGGGAACTGGATATAATGTGCGGAGGAGGCTTTTACCGGGATTCGGTGGTCCTGGTTTCCGGAGCCACTGGTACCGGGAAGACTCTTATGGTTACCGAATTTATTGCCGGAAGGGTAAATAACGAGGAGCGGTGTTTGTTGTTCGCATTCGAGGAAAGCAGGGAACAGTTTTTTAGGAATGCGGCAGGATGGGGAGTGGATTTAAGATCCATGGAGGATGCGGGTTATTTGAAAGTGGTTTGTGAATATCCGGAAGTGTCCGGTTTGGAGGAAAGGTTGGTGAAGATGCGTGAAATCATGGATGATTTCAAGCCCCACAGGGTGGCTATAGATAGTCTTTCCGCCCTGGAAAGGGTCTCCACCCAAAAGAGTTTCCGGGAATTTGTGCTGGCAATTACTTCCTATCTCAAACAGATGGGAACCACGGGCCTAATGACCTCAACTGCACCTACACTCTTGGGTGGAGAATCAGTCACAGAAGCCCATATATCAACTTTGACGGATTCCATTATCCTGCTTCGTTATGTAGAGATTTATGGGGAGATGCGCAGGGCATTGACAGTACTCAAGATGCGTGGTTCGCAGCATGACAAGAATATCAGGGAGTTTACCATAGACGGGCAGGGCATGCACATCGGCAAACCGTTCAAGAATGTTGGGGGCATTCTGGCCGGAAATCCCACCCAAAGTGAATCCGCAGAGATAAGCCGCCTAGGGGGAATGTTTGAAGAGGACGAATAATTATGACCTTGAACAGCGATAAATCCAAAGAACAGTTAATAGCTGAGTTGGAAGACTCAAAGCAACGCATACAAGCACTGGAAAGCGAGCGTGCGGAATACAAGGAATATAAAGATATACTCTCTTCAACCTTGGATTCCGTGGACAGTTTGCTCATGGTGGTGGATAGGGATCTGCACATAGTCTTGAGCAATTGGAAGGACCATGAATGGGTCCCTGAAGAAGAGCGGGAGAACAGGCCGCATTGTTACAGGGTGTTTAAGGATCTTGATTCCCCCTGTAAAAATTGTCCTCCGCTAAAGACCTTTCAAGACGGCCAATTCAGGAGGTATGAAGATCAGAATCCAATAGATGCAAGTTACAAGGAAATCAGTGTTGCACCTATATTCAACCAAAAGGGCAAGGTTGAATATGTCCTGGAAAATGTGCGGGACATCACAGAGCGCAAACGAGCACAAGATTCCATTGAAAAGAGTGAAAAGAAATTCCGGGAGATTTTCAATAACTTGATAGACGGGATTTTTATTCACGATATGGGGGGCAGTTTCCTGGAATTAAACCAGACTGCCTGTGAAACTCTGGGATGTACCCGTGAGGAGCTATTGGGTTTAACCCCCATGGACATAGAAGTAAACGCATCTTCAAGTCTGGTTCGGGAGAGAATTCAAGCTGTGGAACAAACAGGGAGTTTGGAATTTGAAACCATTTTTGAAGCTAAAGACGGGACTAGGTTGCCCAAGGAAATAAAAAGCTGCAGGATAGAATACGAGGGCAAGCCCTGTATACTTAGCATTGCCCGGGATATTACCGAACGCAAGCGATTCGAGGAGGAACTGATAACTGCCAAGAACCAGGCTGAAAAGGCAAATGAGGCCAAGTCCGAATTTTTGGCCAATATGAGTCACGAGATCAGGACCCCCATAAATGGAATTTTGGGGATGTTGCGGCTCATGCAGGATACAACCCTGGATGAAGAGCAGGAAGAGTATGTAAGGATGGCCTTGGGCTCCACGAATCGATTAAACAGGCTCCTGACGGATGTTTTGGACCTATCCAAGATCGAGGCCAACAAGATGGAAGTCAAGGAGGAAGAGTTTGTATTCCACGAGGTCTTGCAATCCATAGAGGACATATTTGCCCAATTAACCCAGGAAAATCAGAATATTTTGAGTATAACCGTGGAAGATGACGTTCCGGAGAGGCTCATCGGGGACAGTACCCGCTTGACTCAAATCTTGTTCAATATAGTGGGCAATGCAACCAAATATACACACAAGGGGCAGGTCAATTTGCAAGCTGGACGATTGTACGATATTGGCAGGGAGCGGAGCAGGATTCTGTTTATAGTCGAAGATACTGGTAGAGGCATCCCGGAAAGCAAGTTGGACAGTGTTCTGGACTCATTTACACAGGCCAATGAAACCGGGGCAGTATACACGAGGCAGTTTGAAGGCGCAGGTCTTGGACTCGCCCTGGTAAAACGACTTGTTCGGCTTATGGGCGGCAATATGTGTATAGATAGCCAAGAGGGAGAAGGGACCACGGTTTATGTGAGTATTCCTTTCAATTTGCCGGCATCTATGCAATATGCTCAAAAAACGGAAGGCGCGAACAATTTTGATACTCCCATGAATGAATGTGAGATACTGTTGGTTGATGACGATCCTGTTACTCAACTTTCAGTAAAAAAAATGTTAGAGAAGGTGCACTGTTCCGTGCAGGTGGTGGAAGACGGAGAACAGGCACTTGCTGCCCTTAGGGAAAAAGTGTTTGATTGCATTCTAATGGATATCCAGATGCCTGTTTTGGACGGTGTGGAAGCAACCAAACTTATCCGCAGTTCTCAGGGAAACTTCAAGGATATATCCATTATTGCATTGACAGCCTATGCGATGAGAGGGGACAGGGAAAAGTTCCTGGATTCGGGTATGGACGATTATTTAGCCAAGCCGGTGGATAGGCAGCAGTTACTGCAAGTAATTGAACGGAATCTTTCTGCTTATAAAAAACATACGCATTAGTTTCCGAATAAGGATTTATGATGTCCAGCTCCGGTAATTACAAATTTCCGGAGGGGAACGAAATAGTGTTTTACCTGCCTAAGCTTCTTTTTTTTTACAGAATGGATTTTAGAGAACTATATTAATCTAGTGCATTCTCACACTTTAACTTTCGGTAAGAATAAGCACTTTAATTGCGACTTTGTCATCCCGGATCCCGTACTCCGATACTGGGGCCGGAATGACAAGAATGGTTGTATTTCAAAGTTTTGCTGTAGTGTTAGAAATATTTACATTATATCTATCACTAAAGGAAGATTTAAAATTAGAATTGCTGTTATAAGAATTCGCAAGCTTGTGTAGTTGCGTGTTATCTGTTATCAAAAATACTTGTCTATCTTAGGGATGGAGCAAGAGCTAGGAAAGTTTTTAATCCGGAAAATACACTTTTTCTACATCCGGAAATTAGGAATTTCCGGATGGGAGCTAGAGATATGCAAGTCCTGATTTTTTTTTGGGTTAAGCAAAATATTGCTCAATGCGATTATCTTTGTTATTTATTTACTAGGAGTTACCAGTTGCATTATAGACAGATCGAAATTATCTGGTTTGTGACCCGCCAACTCAGGTTGTGACCCTAGGTAATTCTTATTCGGTTGGATTTTCCCAAAACTTGAAGCGAAAATTTTAAACAATAATTTATGTATAATGGAGTTTGATAGTAAAAAATTTTTAAGAGGCCCTTTTGAAATTACCTATTTTTTTGTTGTCTGAGCTGAACTGGAACTATTGTAACATAACGTGTTGAATTTGTAATAACGGCGTTACAAGATTCCCAAAGGGTTTTTACTTAAAACTTCGAACTCTTTAGATTGGAGAGAAAAATGGCAAAAAAAACGAAGCAATCCCAGGAAGATATGCGACAGGATGCCTTGCAGACCGCTCTTACCACTATTGAACGCAAATACGGTCAGGGTTCGGTCATGTTCTTGTCAGATTCCGCTCACCAGGAGGTCCCTGCTATTTCCACCGGTTCCGTGGGTTTGGACCTTGCCCTGGGTGTGGGTGGAATACCCAGGGGTAGGGTTATTGAAATCTACGGGCAGGAATCTTCCGGGAAGACCACCCTTGCCCTACAGATCCTGGCAGAGGCTCAAAAAAGCGGCGGTACAGTGGCATTTGTGGATGCTGAACACGCCATGGATGTCAGTTATGCCTCCAGAATCGGGATAAATGTACAGGAGCTCCTGGTATCCCAGCCGGATTACGGGGAACAGGCCCTGGAGATATGCGATCTCTTGGTGCGCTCCGGGGCAATCGATGTTATAGTTGTGGATTCGGTGGCTGCCTTGATTCCCCAGGCGGAACTGGAAGGTAATATGGGAGAGACCCAGGTGGGAGGCCACGCCAGGCTAATGTCTCATGCCATGCGCAAGCTGACCGGATCGATACACAGGTCCAACACCTCGGTGATCTTCATTAATCAGATCCGGATGAAGATCGGCATGACCGGATACGGAAGTCCGGAGACCACTACAGGCGGAAATGCCCTGAAGTTCTATTCCTCTGTCAGGCTGGATATAAGGAAGATACAGACCTTGAAGGACAAGGAGGAAGTATATGGTAACAGGGTGAGAGTCAAGGTGGTGAAAAACAAGGTGGCCCCTCCTTTCAGGGAAGCCCATTTCGATATTCTGTACGGAGTTGGGGTTTCCAAACTCGGGGAACTCCTGGATTTGGGAGTGCACTATGGAGTTGTGGACAAGAGCGGGTCCTGGTATGCCTTTGGTTCGGAAAGACTGGGCCAGGGCAAAGAGAACGTCCGGGCTTTTCTCCTGGAAAATCCCGAGATTGCTGCTAATGTGGAAAATAAGCTCTTGGAGCATTTGGGGATGAAGAGCAGACCCCAATCCGAAATAGAAGCCGAGGTTAGCAAGGAAAAGGTGCCAGAGGATAAAGCGGAAGAAGAACCCAATCCAGAGTCGTAGGTTATTGAGTCCTCTGTTTGATATGGGGGATAATATTCCCCTCCCCGGATGCCTTGCATAGTGGTTGACCGAAAGCCATGATTGGACGTAAACTTGCCCAGATACAAGGAGTGGGCAATTTTGAAACCGCAGTGTATATTAATACATGAGGATTTCAAGATTTTGTAAACTAGGAAGTAGTTGGGTGAGTTTTCGATCAAGCACTATATACAACTTACAACTTTAAATAACTAGGAGCCAATCTTGACTTCTGCGGCAGAAATAAGGCGCTCGTTTTTGGATTTCTTTGCAAAATACGATCATCAAATTATTCCCAGCAGCCCATTGGTACCCAAGGACGATCCCAGCCTCCTGTTTACCAATGCCGGGATGGTACCTTTCAAGAAGGTGTTTTTGGGGCAGGAAACACGCAATTATACTCGAGCTACTACCTCCCAGAAATGCCTGCGCGTAGGGGGTAAGCACAACGACCTGGAGAACGTGGGCCGTACCGCGAGGCATCACACCTTTTTCGAGATGTTGGGCAATTTTTCCTTTGGGGATTACTTCAAGCAAGAGGCAATAAATTTTGCATGGAAATACTTGACCAATGAACTGCAACTGCCCAAGGAACGCCTGTATGTATCGGTTTACAAGGACGACGACGAGGCTGCCGACTTGTGGAAAAAAGTGGCAGGGATCCCCTCGGAGAAGATATACTGGCTGGATGAAAAGGAAAATTACTGGTCCATGGGAGATGTCGGCCCTTGCGGCCCCTGCTCCGAAATCCTTATCGACCAGGGCAGTGACATGGCCTGCGGCCCGAATTGCGAGATCGGGGTCTGCGATTGCGATCGGTTCCTGGAGCTGTGGAACCTGGTCTTTATGCAGTACAATAAAGACGAGTCAGGGCAACTCACTCCCTTGCCCTTTCCGAACATAGATACCGGAATGGGCCTGGAGAGGATCTCCGCTATCTGTCAGGGTGTATATTCCAATTTCGATACCGACCTGTTCAAGGGCATGATACAGAGCATGGCCTACAAGGCCAAGGTAACCTATGGCATGGATCAGGATACCGATACCGCACTTAGGGTCATAGCTGATCATTGCCGTGCCATACCCTTTATGATCGCGGACGGGATCCTTCCAGCCAACGAGGGAAGGGGGTATGTACTCAGGAGATTGATCAGGAGGGCCTATAGGTTTGGCAGGTTTTTGGGACTGGAAGATTCGTTTTTGTATCAGGTCTCAGAACAGATGGTCGGAGAGATGGGCGGGGCCTATCCCGAACTCAGTAAAACCAACGAATTCATGACCAAAGTGGTCAAGCAGGAAGAGGAGAATTTCAGCAAGACCCTGGACAATGGTTTGACAATGCTGGAGGATGTCCTGCGGCAAATGGAGAAAAAGGGAATCCAAACCGTTCCTGGGGAATCGGTTTTCAAGCTTTACGACACTTACGGATTCCCGATGGATATAGTCAAGGATGTGGCGGAGAAAAGGGGTTTTGCCGTAGACGAGCAGGGATTCCAGGAAAGCATGCAGAGGCAAAAGGAACGTTCCAAGGCTTCCTGGGCAGGTGGTGGAGAAGTTGATTTGGCCCGGGAGTTTGACTCCTATATCAAAGCGGGTTGGAAGACTGAGTTTATTGGTTACGAACACCTGGAAAGCAGCAGCAGGATAGTAGAGATCATGGACCTGGAGGGAAATTTCCAGGAAACAGCCCATGAGCAGGATCAGGTCTATGTGATAACTGCAAGGACCCCTTTTTACGGAGAATCCGGCGGACAGGTCGGGGATACCGGGCGTATAGATTCTTCCACCGGAAGGGGCAGGGTGGTAAATACCCTGCAGCCGGCCTCGGAACTGATTGTTCACAAGGTGGAGATGGATTCCGGGAGCCTGGAAAAGGACCAGGAAGTTGGCCTTGTTGTCGACCAGGGCAAAAGGGTGGATACAGCCAGAAACCACACATGTACGCATCTGTTGCACGCCGCGCTCCGGAAGACAATCGGAGAGCACGTCAAGCAATCCGGTTCACTGGTCACCCCAGACCGGCTCAGGTTCGACTTTACCCATATAAATCCCTTGAGCGAAACGGAACTCCGGGAGATAGAAACCGAAGTGAACAGGCATCTTTTGGCCGATCTGCCAGTGGAGAAAAAGGTGCTTTCTTATCAAGAGGCAAAAGACAGTGAAGCTATCGGTTTGTTTGAGGAGAAATATTCAGACGAGGTCAGGGTGGTGGAGGTGCCGGGTGTGTCCAGGGAACTTTGCGGAGGCACGCATTTGAGGGCCACCGGGCAGGCTGGATTGTTCTTTGTCCTTTCTGAAACCGGGGTGGCTTCCGGCATCAGGCGCATAGAGGCAACCACCGGCTGGAACTCCCAGGATGATTACAGGGAGAAAAGGGAGCTTATAGGTTCCCTGTCCGATACCCTGAAAGCCAAGCCGGATATGTTGCTTGACCGGGTAAGGGAATTGCAGGATCAATTAAAACAGGCAGTAAAGGAAAAGGAGCAGTTGGAGGCAAAACAGGCCCAGGCCGGACAGAAGGATATCCTGGATGAAGTAGAGGAAGTAAACGGCCTGAAGGTGCTGGCAAAAAAGGTGGATTTACCTGAAAGTTCCGGTATGAAGGGTCTTAGAAATATGATGGACGAACTCAGGACCAAATTCGGAACCGGTGCCATCTTGCTGGCTGCTGAATCCCAGGGTAAGGCCATGTTGATTCTGCATGTGAGCAAGGACTTGCATAATGTACTTACCGCTCCGGAGTGTATAAAGGATGTCGCCCTGGAAGTAGGTGGCAGCGGCGGAGGTCGTCCGGATCTGGCCCAGGCGGGAGGAAGCGATCCGTCCAGTCTGGACCGGGCACTGCAAAAATTCAAGGAAGTGATATCATCGTACGATTTTTCCGGGCGCGGCTAACACTATAACGAAAGGTTAAAGCCTTGCCGTGCACAACGAAGCATGGGCAATCTCGACTACGAAGTAGCGAGAAAAAAATTCTTATTCTTACACTTAACACTTAAAACCTAAAACCCTAAAACCCTGGCAATCTCGACTACGAAGTAGCGAGAAAACTTTAACATTTTAATGACGGCAACCCAAATTGAGGAGATATGGGAAAATATATAGGAGTGAAATTCAGGACACAGGGACAGATATATTATTTTGATTCCAGCCCTTATGTATTGAACAAAGGGGAACATGTAGTAGTTTCCACTGACGAGGGCCTGGGAATAGCCACTGTAAAAGTGGTCAGGGAAGACCCCCCTCAAGATCTATCAGAGAGCCAAATAAAGCCTATTGTCAGAGTGGCTACTGAGGAGGATCACAGGATACAGCAGGAAAACGAGAAATTGGGGAATGATGCCTTTCAGCTGTGCCTGGAGAAGATAAAGGAATTCGGACTGGAAATGAAACTGGTGGATGTTGATGTGCGTTTCGATCAGAGCAAACTCATATTTTACTTTACCGCCCCTTCCAGAGTGGATTTCAGGGATTTGGTAAAGGTCCTGGTGGAAAAATACCGTACCAGGATCGAGTTGAGACAGATCGGAGTAAGGCACGAGGCCCAGATTCTGGGTGGAATCGGTAATTGTGGCAGAGTTTGTTGTTGCCATCAGTTCTTGCGCAAGTTTGAACCGGTTACCATAAAGATGGCCAAGGAACAGCAATTGTTCCTGAATCCTTCCAAAATTTCCGGAGTATGCGGAAGGCTTTTGTGTTGCCTGAACTTCGAGAAACAGAATTATGCAGAGTTCTATCAACGCTGCCCCAAGATCGGGAAAAAATTCGATACCCAGGTGGGAGAGGTGAAAATACTCCGGGCTAATTTTTTTCACGACTCCTTGATCATAGGTAATACCAAAGGGGATGAAAGGGAGGTTACACTGGTGGAATGGGCTGAATTGCTGGAAAGCACCGAGGAAATCGATACCTACGATTTCTGGTCCAAATCCCGTTCCAATGTCTTCAGTTCCGGCCCTTCTTTGGAAGAGCTTGAACAATATGCGGACGAAGACCCCTCGGTAGTTCCGGCCCCTGACAACAACAAAAATGGCAATAATAACAAAAACAACAAACCCAAGGGCAACAATCAAAAAAACAAGAATCCCGGCAAAAAGACAGATAACAAGAAGCCCAAAAACAGGAACTAATCTTTTGCAAACAGTTTTGTTTTTTGGAGCCTTGATAATGCTGTGCTTAGGGCATGGAAATCGTGCAGGTGTTTACCGTTTTACTTTCACGGTTTTAGAATTTGAGGATACTTTAAAAAAACAAGTCAACTAAAGCGGTTAGTTGACTTGTTTTAGCTAATTTCCGGATATGGAAATAGTAAGTTTTCAATTCGGAAAATAGCTAGGTCCTGAACGAAAACTGTGATTGGACGTAAACTTGCCCAGTAGCAAAAGATTTTGAAACCGCAGTGTATATATTAATACATGAGGATTTCAAAAATCTTACAGCGACGAAGTATATGGGTGAGTTTTCGTCCAAGCATTAGCTAGACCCAAGCAGGAGGAGACAACTTGGATACTTTTTATATTACTACTCCCATCTATTATGTAAATGCTAATCCCCATTTGGGGCATGCCTATACCACTATCCTGGCGGATGCGGTGAATCGATTCCAGCGTTTAATGGGAAAGGAAACCTTTTTTTTGACCGGCACTGACGAGCACGGGGAGAAGATTCTGCAGGCGAGTGAAGAAAAGGGGGTAAATCCCGGAGACTATGTGGAGGAAGTGAGCAAGAAATTCCGGGATTTGTGGCCGGATCTGGACATTGAATACGATTATTTCATACGTACTACATACCCGGAGCACAAGGCTTGCGTTCAAAAGATCCTGCAACAGGTCTACGACAACGGTGATATATATTTCGGGGAGTACGGCGGTTACTACTGCCACGGGTGTGAGGCTTTTTACACTGACAGGGAACTGGAAGATGGCAAGTGTCCGGATCACCAAAAACCCTTGGAATATATACAGGAGAAGAATTACTTTTTCCGGATGTCCGCATACCAGGATTGGTTGATAGAACATATCAATTCGGATCCCTATTTTATCCAGCCCGAGAATTTCAAGAACGAAGTATTGGCCATGTTAAGGGAATCCCTGGGGGACTTGTGCATATCCAGGCCCAAGACCCGTCTTACCTGGGGGATTGAACTCCCGTTTGACTCCGACTACGTAACCTATGTCTGGTTCGATGCCCTGCTGAACTATATTTCCGCCCTGGGCTGGCCAGAGGACGAGAATTTCCGCAAGTTCTGGCCCAGTGCACATCACGTGGTTGCCAAGGATATCCTGAAGCCCCATGCCATTTTCTGGCCTACCATGCTCAAATCCGCTGGACTGGATCTGTACAAGGGACTGCGGGTGCACGGTTATTGGAAGGTGGAAGAGGCCAAGATGTCCAAAAGCCTGGGAAATATAGTCGAACCCCTGGCGATGAGCGGCAAATACGGGACCAGCGCTTTTCGCTACTTCCTGATGCGGGAGATGCAGTTAGGATTGGACGGGAGCTTTTCCGAGCAGGGGCTGGTGAACCGGTTCAACGCGGATTTGGCGAACGATCTGGGTAACTTGTTCAACCGGGCCCTGGCAATGCTCCACAAGTATTTCCGGGGAGAAGTGCCTGCCTATGACGGGGACTGGGCACAAGAGGACCTGGAAATGATCGATCTGGGACTGCAGTCCTTTTCAGATTATATTGATTACTACCAGCAGTTTCGAGTAGCACAGGCCCTGGAGGCGCTATGGGAATTCATCCGGGGGCTGAACAAGTATATCGACAGCACTGCACCCTGGCAGTTGAACAAGGAGGGCAATCTGGAAAGGTTGTCCGCAGTCATGTCCCTGGTCTTTGCAGGCCTGAGAAAGGCCGCCCTGGGGGTTTGGCCGGTTATGCCGCGTGCTGCTGAGACCATGTTCGAGCAACTGGGACTGGATTTCAATGCGGAAAAGTTCGATCTTCTCCGGGAGTCGGAGAATTTTGTGCAGCTTGCGGCAGGTACCCGGGTTGCCAAAAAGTCCAATTTGTTTCCCAGGCAGGAGCTTGTATCCAAGGATTCAGGGGAGCAGGAAAAGAAAAAGGGTGCTGCCAAGGAAAACCGGGAGAAGAACTCCCAGAAAAAACAGATAGATATCAAGCAGTTCCAGGAATTGGATCTGCGCATCGGATACGTGGTAAATGCGGAAAATGTAGTGGAAACAGATAAACTGTTGCGCCTGGATGTGGATGTGGGGGAAGAGAGATACCGGCAGATCGTTGCCGGGATTGCGGAGTCTTATTCCCCGGACGATATACAGCACACACAGGTAGTAGTGGTTTGCAATCTCAAGCCGGTGACATTAAAGGGGCTTACATCCGAGGGAATGATCCTGTCAGCACACCAGGATCCCGGTTTGACCCTGCTTTCAGTAAAGAGCGGAGTTCAGCCCGGCAGTAAAGTGGGTTAGGGATTCAGTTGCGCATGGCCAGGCATAGGCCATCCCACTGCGGAGAATGCAGGGGAAGGAAGGAGTACAATTGTATTTGCATCCATTCCGGATCTGAATTGATCTTTTGATTAAACCCGTCCGCCTCCTTGAATCCGGTATTGTCCACAATAAGCATGCCCCCTTTGCGCAAGAGGGGATTTACCTTGTCCAGCACCTGTCCATAGTATATTTTGTCAATATCCAAAAATGCCAGGTCAAATTCCTGTCCAGGCATACGATCCATAGCTTCAAGGGCGTCTTGGTTTATAACCTGGATATGCGAGTCCAGTGCAGCCCTTATGCAATTCTCCCTCGCCCTTTGGGCTAGCCCTGGATTGGATTCCAGCGTGGTAACCGATCCCCCGGACTCCGCGCACGCACTCCCCAGAAACAGGGTGGAATAACCGATCGCGGTACCCAGTTCCAGTATCCGGTTTGCCTGGCTGACTCTGGCCAGGATATACAATAGATCCCCCATCACAGGTCCAATGATGGGAATTTCCTCTTGTTTTGCAGTATTTTCCAGTTCCAGCAGCAGATTAGAGCGGGTGGAGACGAATTGGCAGAAGTATTCTTCCGGGTTGGATACAAGATGCGACATAACACCTCACCCCTTGATACAAGCTAAAGGACGGGTTTTGGCTACTTTCCTGGCCAGTCCTGCCTGATGGGTTGCATTCACCACCTGGGAGACGTTCTTATAGGCTTCAGGTGCTTCCTCGGCTGCACCCTTGCGGCTTTTTGCCTTTACAATCACCCCTTGATGGGCCAAGCTTTGTATCACACTTTGGCCCTTCCAGCGCTTGGTTGCCTGCCTGCGGCTCATTGCCCTCCCCGCGCCGTGACATGC
>CAJXKR010000041.1 GCA_913055815.1 uncultured Desulfohalobiaceae bacterium
CCCCCGTAGCTCAGTAGGATAGAGCACGGGATTCCTAATCCCGGTGCCGGGTGTTCGAATCGCCCCGGGGGCACCAATTCAGAAATTGAATATAGGTAGAAAAGATCTTATCGAACGATATCCAACCCTTTCATCCCGCTTTAAAAATACAGATTAGTTCCCGCAAGAAATCAACCGGTGCACGTTTTGATGGCATCAGAATATATCCTTTCATCCCGTTATCAAAGTTGGATTGTTAATTGCATAATTGAATTAGACCTGATATCTTATTTTAATCAAGGTAAACTATCTAGTCTACCTGTCATTGTAAAAGATGTGATCTTATTCTAAAGCCCAATTATGAGTTTAAATATTTGAGAAATAGTTACCCCATTTTTGCACTGCTAAATTGATGTAAAAATTAGATAGTTAATATATGGAAGACATAGAGTATAGATACTTTCACGAGCTCACTCCCCTGGAAATGTGTGTTTTGGACGATGATTGGCGAATTGTTTATGCAAATCCGTTTTTTAAAAAGACGGTTAGCAATTATCAACCCGAGGAACAAAATTTCAATTATTTTATAGAGCCCGAGAATAGAGGGGTTGTCAAGGAATTGCTGGATAAAGCCCAAGAGGGCTTTGAGATACAACAGGAAAAGCTTAGGATTTTTTCCTCTTCAGAAGCTGTATACCATATCATAGTTAGGTATTTTCCGGAACTTGAAAGGTATTACCTGGTTTTTAGCAAGCAATCAGGGGAGAGTTCCCAAGCCCTACAAATTACCGATACCTTGACCGGTCTGCCCAACAGAGAACTGTTCCTGGATAGGCTTGGACAGTTGATATTCAAGTGCAATCGGACAGATAGCAAATTAGCTGTCTTGTTTATGGATTTGAATGGATTCAAGCCCATAAACGACAATTACGGACACAAAGCCGGGGACATTGTGCTCAAAATCATTGCGGAACGTTTGCAAGTCTCTATGAGAGGGATGGATACTGTAGCTAGATTCGGGGGAGATGAGTTCGTAATAGCCCTTTCAGATATCAAGAAGGGTATCCACACATCCTTGGTTGCCAAAAGGATAATGCATCGAGTGGAGCAACCTATTGACATAGGTGATAATTTGAATGTAAATGTTACTACTAGTATAGGAATATCATTGTATCCGGATGATGACAAAAGTATTCAAAATTTGATAAAAAAAGCAGACGATGCGATGTATAGGGCCAAAAACAGCAGAAACGGATATCTGTTCTATGATATGGACAAGATCTTTTGCAATTAATTTATAATTGTACGGAGTAGTTTATGGATGAAGATTTTCTGGCTAGGGTGACAAATAAATTGAAGGAGGAATTAGCCAGAACTGTTAAGCAGACACTTTCCAACTCCATGGAAGACGAAGTCGCTGAGGGAGTGGCCAAGGTGCTTGAGAAACGAGGCCTCGCTAGTAGTGGCAATGAAGATCTACAAGAAAAATTGGAAAAGATAGATCTGGAAATTAAACACTTAAAAAGCGAAACCAATAGATTTGAATTTAAATATGAGGGTGATAGTGACAATAATGTTCTGCAGGAGGCATCCGGTGAGCTGGACAAGATCATTAAAAACGGGGAAAATGCTACCCTGAAGATTATGGAAATAGTTGAATCCCAGATGCATAAACTCTCCTCCCAGCAAGAGGAGATCCAGAATTTCAAGACAAGTTCTCCGGAATTGGCCAGTCAAATGGAGGCTTTTTGTGAGGAGTTGAACAATGACCTTTTGAAGATAATGACTGCGCTTAGCTTTCAGGATATTACCGGACAGCAGTTGAAGAAGTTCATAGATTTTATCAAGAATCTGGAGAATATACTGGCAGATATCTATCGTTCTTCAGAAGAGGAAAATACTCAAGATAGCTCTAACACTTCGCGGGTAAATGAATCTAAATCCCAAGACGATTCAAATCTTACTTCCCAAGGTGATATTGACTCCCTTATGTCCCAGTACGGGTTGGAATAATCCGGATCAAAGCAATAACTACTTTTGAGTCCCTGCCTCTAAAAATTCTCCAAAAATATCGCCTTACTGGAATTTCCAGAAACTAGTTGTGCCTGTCTATTTTATTTCGGGTTCGTCTTTTCTTACATTTATCAAGAAGTGCCGGAAGAAGACCAGAAATACCGCAATAAAAAGTGATGCTACCAAGGTTAAGGCACATATTAGCCCCCTCTTGGGCTTGTATTTTTCTTCAGGCACAAAAGGTGGATCCAATACCTTGAATTTGATAACCTGTTTTTCAGCAGAGATTTTGGCAGTCTCCAACTGTTTCCTGAGTTCAGTGTAAACTTGTTGGGCAGCAGACCTTTCCCGCTCGATCTTGGCCCTGGTCAAGTCTTCGGATGGTACTTGGCTTTCCCAGTAGTTCAATTCCTCTTCCGCCTGTTTCAATTGTTTTTTCACGAATTTCAGCTTTCTCTCCGCATCTGTCTCGTATTCCTCTTCCAAGTAGTGCCTGGTCTCATCTATGATGCGCTCCACCATCTTGGCTGCAAATTCGGGATCTTGACTAGTCCAGGTGATGTTCATAAGCCCGCTTTCTTTATCTTTTTCCGCATCGTACATGTTCAGCTTGTTGTTCTGGATCGCTTTTATCACCGTGGGTTTTTCCCCTCCGGGCGGAATCTCCCATTCCTTTTTTTCCTGATTCCACTTGTCCTCATATAGTCTGGGCAACAGGTCGTAATTTTGGATAAGATCCATTTTCAGGTTCCTGCTGTTTAAAAAGTCCATTATCTTTTGCTGTTTGCCGCCTCCACCGGAAGGGATATCAATGGGGAGCCCTTCTGCCAGTCCTCCCAAGCCTCCCATGCTACCGCCCTCTGTTGAGGTGGGCTGGAGCACTGCATCAGATTTGTAGACAACCGGGAGGAGATTCAAGGAAACAATTACCGCAGCAAGCGTGCAGAAAAAACTGAAACTTAAAATAAACCATTTCCCGCTTGTAAGAATCCTCCAGAGTTCCAAAAGATCAATTTCATCCTCTTGCTCCTGCATTTGGGGCATTGTGGATGCCGGGACATAAACTATTTCCTTGTTCTTGTCTTGTTCTGTCATCTTGCGCAATCCTGTCAAAATAAGTCTTGTAAACCGCAAGGCTTTTGAATTAGATATTTATTGAGCATTAATATCTCTCTTGCATAAGATTTTCTTTTAGCAAATGTGTACAAGCTTGGCAAGAAATATTCAATAAAGGTTCACGATTTATCGGGGTTGTCGAATCAAGACTATAAGTGTGGATGGATTTGGCAGTCTCTCTATATTTAGCTGGATGCGAGAAGTTTGAAAATGCAACCAGATCCCCCTGGAGTTGTCAAAAGCAGGCATCTTCAGGTGTTTTCTTTATCGGAATTGCTTGAAGATTTAAAAATAGTTTTTATGAAGTTGAATAAATATGTTAAAGGAATCTAGAAAATACTAGAGTTGTAATACGCTAATTAGAAGTGAACACAATTAATTATTTATATTTGCCAATATTTCTCTTTGTAAAATTTTTTGTGTTAATTATATTACAGCTTGTTAGCAAATTATTGAATCGAGTGCTAAAAATATCAATAAGGGAGGAAGCTATGAACCTGAAACCTCTCAAGGACAGAGTGTTGGTAAAGAGAGTTGAAGAGGAGGAGAAGTCTGCTGGAGGGATCATTATCCCTGATACTGCCAAGGAAAAGCCGATTAGAGGCGATGTTGTGGCAGCAGGTCCCGGAAAAATGACTGACAAAGGGGAACGTCAGGAAATGTCTGTTAAAGCCGGTGATAGGGTTATGTTCAATAAATTCGCCGGTACGGAAGTTGAGCTTGACGGAAATGACCATCTGGTAATGCGTGAGGACGACATTATAGCTATTATCGAATCATAATGCAGTAGCACAAGGAGGTGACTATGCCGGCAAAAGAAATAAAATATTCCGAGGAAGCCAGAAATGGACTCAAGCAGGGAGTAACCAAGCTGGCGGATGCAGTAAAAGTAACCCTGGGACCCAGGGGCAGGAACGTAAGTATAGATAAGTCATTTGGGTCTCCCACTATAACCAAAGATGGGGTTACCGTGGCCAAGGAAATAGAGTTGGAAGACAAGTTCGAAAACATGGGCGCTCAGATGGTGAACGAAGTCGCCAGTAAAACCAGTGATATAGCAGGAGACGGAACCACTACGGCAACTATACTGGGACAATACGTATTCAATGAAGGCCTGAAGCTGGTAGCTGCCAAGAGAAATCCCATGTCCATTAAAAATGGTGTAAACAAGGCTGTGGAGGAAGTAGTCAAGGAATTGAACGATATGGCCCATTCCACCAGGGAAGAGAAGGAAATAGCCCAGGTGGGTACGATTTCCGCAAACAACGATCCTGCGGTAGGGAACTTGATTGCTGACGCCATGAATAAAGTGGGCAAGGAAGGAGTTATTACAGTAGAGGAAGCCAAGGGACTGGAAAATACCCTGGATGTAGTGGAAGGTATGCAGTTCGACCGTGGCTACCTCTCCCCTTATTTTGTCAGCAATCAGGAGAGAATGACTGCGGAATTGGAGAAGCCCCTGCTTTTGATTAACGAAAACAAGATTTCCGCAATGAAGGATCTGGTTCCCATCCTGGAACAGGTGGGCAAACAGAACAAGCCCTTACTGATTATAGCCGAGGATATAGAAGGCGAGGCCCTGGCTACTTTGGTTGTGAACAAGTTGCGGGGCGTGTTGAATGTATGCGCTGTCAAAGCCCCGGGATTCGGCGAACGCAGAAAAGCGATGCTCCAGGACATCGCTGTCCTCACCGGTGGTACCATGGTATCAGAAGACAAGGGAATGAATTTGGAAAGCATTACAGTCAACGATTTGGGTCAGGCAGACAGGGTTACTGTAGACAAGGAGAACACCACAATAGTAGGTGGTTCCGGAGAGACAGAAGACCTGAAAGCCAGGATTTCACAAATAAGGTCGGAGATTGACGAGACCACCTCGGACTACGACCAGGAAAAGTTGCAGGAACGCCTGGCCAAATTGGTGGGTGGTGTAGCGGTGATCAACGTAGGTGCTGCCACGGAAAGCGAAATGAAAGAGAAAAAGGCCAGAGTGGAAGACGCCCTGAACGCCACCAAAGCGGCGGTAGAGGAAGGCATCCTCGCAGGCGGCGGGGTCTCCCTGGCACGTTGTGAGAAATGCCTGGAAAAGGTACAGGCCGAGGATGAAGACGAGAAAGCGGGTGTGGAAATTATACGCAAGGCCCTTTCCGAACCCTTGAAGCAGATTGCCGAGAATTCCGGATTCGAGGGGTCTATTATAGCTGAAAAGGTCAAGGAGTCGGATAAACCAGAGTATGGTTTTAACGCTAATACCGGAGAATACGAGGATCTGGTGAAAGCCGGGGTGATCGATCCCAAAAAGGTAACCAGAAGTGCCCTGCAGAATGCGGCCTCCATTGCTTCGCTTATGCTTACCACCGAGGCAACTATAGTGGAAAAGCCTGATGAAGGCGATCAAGGTGATGCCGGAGGAGGCGCTCCCGGAATGGGAGGCATGGGCGGCATGGGCGGAATGATGTAAACTCCGCCTGATTGTTTGCTTTGAATTTTTATAAAAGCCGGGTTATTCCCGGCTTTTTTGCTTGCCGGACCGAAAAAATACTTGTAAAATTCAAAAAAAATTATTATTCCTTTTTAGCGGTTAATACTTTTACAAAAGATTATGCTATGCCCGGACTGTGATCCCAGTGGAAGCTTATCATCAAGGAAAATTTATTCAAATATAGAGGTGCAGGAGCAATGGATACAACTTACAATATACCCGATTTTTCCCAAACCAATATCCTGGTGGTTGGCGACGTGATGCTGGATCGGTATTTTTGGGGCAATGTCAGGGAGATCTCTCCGGAAGCTCCGGTTCCGGTGGTAAAAGTGAAGAACAAGACCAGTGCCCTGGGTGGAGCAGGCAATGTCGCTGCCAATTTGACCGGTCTGGGTTGTCAGCCTTCGATAATTGGAGTTTGCGGCATGGACAAGGGTGCCGGGGAATTGGAGAATATGCTCAGGAGATTGGATATCGGAAATATCCTGATTCCCTGGGAAGGGATTTCTACTACTACCAAAACCCGTGTGATGGGAGCCAGGCAGCAGATGCTCCGTTTGGACGAGGAGATGACGGATGAATATCCTGAAAACATATGCAGCCAACTGAAAAAGTGCTTCGATATAGTCCTTCCGAAAATGCACGGAGTGATCCTGTCAGATTATGGAAAGGGATTGCTAACACAGGAAATGGGTAATTATTTCACCAGTAGGTGCAGGGAGGAAGGAATCCCTGTGTTTGTGGACCCCAAACAAAGGGATTGGAACATATACAGGGGTGCTACCTGCCTAACCCCTAATACCAAGGAATTTCAGCAGACCTATTACCTCAGGGCGGACTACAGGGAAGAAGGGTTTGAAGAGCAAGTGCGCGGCCTTTTGCAGGACTATGAGTTGGAATATCTCCTGGTCACCCAGGGGGAGCAGGGAATGACACTGTTTGAATCCCGGGATGATCCTGTCAAGCTGGAATCAATCGCCAGGGAAGTCTATGATGTCTCCGGAGCTGGTGACACTGTTATAGCTACATTGGCGGCTTCCTACTGCTCCGGAATTTCCATGTCAGAGTCAGGTTTTCTGGCAAACTACGCCGCCAGCCTGGTAGTGGGCAGGCTGGGAACTCAGCCCATCAAATTGAGTGACTTGTATCAAAGCTTGAGGGCTGCGGATTTTGGTACTGCGTACAAGGTTTTCAAACTGCATCAGGCCAAGGCAGTGGTTGAAAGATGGCAGAATGAGGGGAGTACCGTGGTATTTACCAATGGATGCTTTGATCTGTTGCACTCCGGACATATAAAATTGTTGCACCGGGCCTCGGAGTTGGGTGACAAGCTGATTGTAGGACTGAATTCAGACAATTCAATTCAGCGTATCAAAGGCGATGACAGGCCCATATTGCCGGAACAGGAGAGGGCCACCATTCTGACCGAATTGGAATCAGTGGACAGCGTGGTTATTTTTGATGAGGAGACTCCTTATGAACTTATTGAATCTCTACGGCCGGACGTGTTGGTAAAAGGCAACGACTATACCCTGGAAGACGTGGTGGGCAAGGACCTGATGGAGAGTTGGGGCGGCAAAGTGGAGCTTGTCGAATTGGAGGGTCAGAAAAGCAGTTCCGGGATAGTCGAAAAGATTCGGAACAGCGGCCATTCCTAGGATTATGTCCTTTACGAAACTTTAAGCCTTGCCGGGTAGCCCACTTTTGCTCCAAGTGCTTGGCTTTGCAAGCCAATCAAGTCGCACAGTGGCCAACCCGGCTGCGGCTTAAATAGACCCAGGTTGTCCCAGTAGCTCAATGTCAATTTCTTAAAATTGGAATTGCTGCAGTTATCGTTATCAGTTATCTGGTTAGGAACTGGCATTCCCAGATAACAGATAACCATATAATCACGCCCCCAATAGTTCCTTCAATCTCATGGCATTGCGCGGAGCAGCTCCCCCGTCCGTGTTGTCAAAGTACACATGCACGCTTTTTCCTTCCTGCAACCAACTTTGTATCCGGTCTGCCCATTTTTGCAGTTCTTCCTCTGAATAAGAGGAAACATAGGTTTCAGTGTTGCCGTGCAGCCTGACATATGCCAAATCCGAGGTTACCTGGTCCCAGATGGGCCAATCCGCGGCATCGGATATGCAGTTGCCGCAGTTATATTCCTGCAGCAACTGGGTTGTTTCCGGGTCAAACCAGGAAGTGTGCCTGAACTCTATTACGTGCCTGTGTTCCGGCCAGGTTTGCAGGGCCTGCAGGAACTCCCGCAGCCTTTCCGCATTCTTTTGCATGGAACCGGGCAACTGCCAGATTACGGTCTTGATTTTGTCCCGGAGCAGGTTCAGGTTTTCCCTTTGTTTTTGTATCGATTCCTCCGGGTCTTTCAGTCTCTTGGTGTGGGATGTATAGCGGCTGCCCTTGATGGAGAAATAAAACCCATCCGGTGTGCGTTCCTGCCAGCCCTGAAGGACGTTTTCCTTCAAGAGCCGGTAAAAAGTGGCATTTACCTCCACTGCATCGAATTTGCTGCTGTAGTGCTCCAGCCATTTCTTCTGTACCACTCCCTGGAAAAAGCCGTCTTTCCAGGATTTGTAGTTCCATCCGCTGGTTCCGATAAAAAGTTCGGGATTTGCAGTAGACATGGGTTGCCTCCTAACTGTTAGTGAGTTAATTCTCGGTCATCAAGTATTTACTTAAAACATATAACATATAACTAGACAGTCAAAAACTCTAAGATAATCCTTTGAAATTACAAGTTTTATGTTGCCCTTGAATCTACTTGATCCCTTGTGAGATGCGCCTGCAAAAAGTCTTTTGCAGGCAGTTTTAGAGTTTTAGGGTTTTAAAGTTTTAAGAAAAATCAAAGAGTTATAACTAGTGTATTGCAAAATTTAATAACTAAAGCTACTTTTTGCAGTAGCATCTTGTGAGATAATCTCTTGTTTTGACTTGAAAACCTCGAACATGGAACATCGAGCTCTTTAGATATAACTTCAAGACTGAAAAAGGGAATATTATGCCTGTCTCCAATCTGCAAATAGAAAAAATCCTGGATCATTACGCTGACTTGTTGGATATTGACGGAGCGAATCAGTTCAAGGTCAGGGCCTACAAGAACGCCGCCCGGATTGTGGACGGCTTGAGCAGTAATTTGTCCGACCTGGTGCTTTCCGGGGAGGATCTTACCCGGATTTCCGGCATAGGTAAGGATATTGCCTCGGATATCAGGGAAATAGTGGAAACAGAGACCCTGTCCAAGCTATTGGAATTGCAGGAGCATGTTCCGGAGGAGCTTCTCAGGATATTGGAGTTGCCCGGACTGGGGCCGAAAAAGGTAAAATCCCTGTACCGGGAACTGGGCATAACCACTATTGCCGAACTGAAACAGAATTGCGAGGCGGGGGAAATAAGCAAGCTCTCCGGATTCGGGAAAAAGAGTGAAAAGCAGATACTGGAGGCGATAGAAAAGTTTTCCCGGCGTCCGGATAGATTTTTGCTTTCCACTGCCAGGGAGTTGGTGGAGAAGTTGCTGCAATATTTGCGGCAATTGCCAGAGATCCAGGAAATACAGGTTGCCGGAAGTTACAGGCGCGCCAAGTCCACGGTGGGAGACCTGGATATATTGGTTGCAGGTGAGAACCGGGAAAAGATAATGTTGCACTTCGTGGAAAACCCGGAGGTGGAAGAGATTATATCCCACGGGGACACCAAGTCTTCGGTAGTATTAAATACTGCTATCCAAGTGGACTTGAGGGTGGTGGACCAAAGCGGCTTCGGAGCGGCCCTGCACTATTTTACCGGTTCCCAGGCCCACAATATAGCGATCCGTCATCTGGGGTTGCAGCAGGGGGTGAAAGTAAATGAATACGGGGTGTTCAAACAAAAGGAACAACTTGCGGGACGAACTGAGCAGGAGATCTTTGATTGCTTGGGACTGGATTACATAGATCCCGAACTCCGGGAGAACCGGGGGGAGGTGGAAGCCGCCCGGGAAAATCGTTTGCCCGGTTTGATCCGGCCTGAGGATATCAAAGGGGATTTGCATATGCATACCTCGTATTCGGACGGTATGCACAGTATCGAGCAGATGGCGGAAGCTGCGGTTGAATTGGGATACGAATATATAGCCGTGACCGAGCATTCCCAGAGCTTGAAAGTGGCCCGCGGACTGGGGCCGGAAAAGCTGAAGCAGCAGATGCAGGAGATCGATCGGTTAAACCGCGAACTGCCGGAGATAACAGTACTCAAGGGCCTGGAAGTGGATATACTTCAGGACGGTTCCCTGGACATGCCGGAATATATCCTGCGGCAGCTGGATCTTACTGTATGCGCAGTGCATTCCAAGTTCAACCTCTCCAGGGAAGAGCAGACCGAGCGTATTACTACTGCCATGGCTAATCCCAATTTCAACATCCTGGCCCATCCCAGCGGGAGGCTCCTTTTGTCCCGCGATCCCTACCAGGTGGATATGGAAAGCATTGTCCGCGCAGCTGCGGAGAAAAACGTTGTTCTGGAACTCAACAGTCAACCCGAAAGGTTGGATCTGGACGAGTTTTACTGCCTAAGGGCGAAGGAACTGGGTGCTGCAGTCTCCATTTCCACGGATTCGCACAATACACCGGGCCTCTCCTTGATGCACCACGGTGTGCACCAGGCCAGGAGGGGGTGGCTGGAGCCCAGGGATGTGATAAATACCCGAAATCTCCCGGAACTAAAAAAGATATTGCAGAAATGAATTTTGGGGGTTGAAATATAACCAGATCTTGTTTATGTTTATGAACAAGGAAAGACTTTCGATGTTCGATGTTATAGGTTTGCTCGTTGCTTCGTAGTCGAGATTGCCAAGCTGTTAGGTTGTTAGGGACCCTCGATCACGGTTGACGCTTGAAAAAAATACCAAATTTACTGATTCCTATAACACTTTAATGGCTTGGAACTGCACCAATAACCAATTCTCAAATTTTCAGTGCACTAATTTTTTCTTGCTTTCCGCTTTCAGCTTTTAGCTTCGGGCTTTTTATGGCATACGGCAATTTCGAAAAATTTTACCAAAGGATCCTGGACAGGCTGCATATAAGTTCCCAGTCCGAGCTGGCCTCGCTTTTGGGGGTGCACAGGTCCTCGATTACCCAGGCCAAGTACAATGACTCTGTCCCTGATGCCTGGGTTTTGAAACTCTCTGCAGGGTTTAACATCGATCCCTACTGGCTGAAATACGGGAAGGGGGAACCCGAGGGCCAGGAACCACAAGCGCGGGAGTTGAAAAGGGTTCCCAAGGTGAAGGCCAGGCTGGACGCCGGAGGTGGCTCCTTCGAAGTTAGTTCTGATGTGGAGTCGTTTTATGCATTCCGCTACGACTGGCTGCGCCAAAAGGGACATCCGGAGCAGATGGTTTTAATGGATGTTATGGGCGACAGCATGGAACCGGTGATCTGGCAGGGGGATACGGTGCTTATAGACCAGTCCCAGCAGGATGTCTACGCTGGCAGCATTTATGCCCTGGGAGTAGAGGACACGGTGATGGTAAAGAGGATAGAGAAGCATCCCCGGAACTTGGTCCTGATCAGTTCCAATCCCAATTATTCCCCTGTCTACCTGCAGGGGGAGGAGATTGATACAGTGCGCATCATAGGCAGGGTGGTTTGGATGTGCAGGAGCTTGCAATAAGGGCTCAAAAAATTTTGTCTGTTTTGTTTATTTTTATCAACAATTGATTGGAAGGGTGTGGTTATGTGTTTACGTGGTTAAGTGCTTACGTGATTAGGTGCTTGCGTGATTACGTGCTTAAAGTTGCATAGTAAATGAATGAGGTTGATATGGATGTTTATCCCGGCAATCCTTGTGTGGGTTTTGCTTCTCCTGCAGAGGATTTCAAGGAGGGCGGACTGGACTTGAACAGGCTGCTCATTCACCGTCCCTGCTCCACTTTCCTGATGCGCGTGTCCGGGGAGTCCATGCAGGAGTCAGGTATCAGTTCCGGGGACATCGTGATTGTGGACCGCTCCCTGGACCCGGCAAGCGGGGAGGTTGTAGTCGCGGTTTTGCACGGGGACATGATAGTCAGGAGGTTGCATGCCAACAAGGGGAGGGTTTGGCTGCTCCCTTCGAATCCGGATTGTTCATCCCTTGAAGTGACCCGGGAGTCCGATTTCGATATCTGGGGAGTGGTCACTTACGTGCTAAGCCCGCTTCGGTACGATAAATTCTAACGTAAAAAAGTTTTCTCGCTACTTCGTAGTCGAGATTGCCAGAGTTTTAGAGTTTTAGAGTTTTAGGTTTTAAGTGTAAGAATAAGAATTTTTCTCGCTACTTCGTAGTCGAGATTGCCCATGCTTCGTTGAGCCTGCCAGGGAATGGAAGTTAATATGTACAATTCTAACCCTAACACTCTAAAACCCTAACACCTTAACAACCTAACACTCTAAAACTCTAAAACCCTAACACCTTAACACCTTAACACCTTAAAACCCTAAAACCCTAACACCCTAACACCCTAACACCCTAAAACCCTAAAACCCTTAAAACTTTAATAATAAATATGAAACATCCCTTTTTCGCCCTGGTGGATTGCAACAATTTCTATGTCTCCTGTGAACGGGTGTTTCAGCCCGATCTGGAGAAGGTCCCGGTGGTAGTGCTTTCCAACAACGACGGTTGTGTGGTGGCCAGGTCCAACGAGGTCAAGGAGTTGGGGGTGCCCATGGGAGCGCCGGCCTTCAAGATGGAATCCCTTTTTCAAAGACACGGAGTGCGGGTGTTTTCCTCCAACTACGCACTCTACGCTGACATGTCTGACAGGGTGATGTCAGTGCTGTCCCGATTTGCCCCGGAAATGGAGATCTATTCCCTGGACGAGGCGTTCTTGGATTTTGCCGGTAACTGGCACATGGATCTGGAGTCGTATGCGCGAAAAATCAAGAACGCGGTGAAAAAATGGACCGGGATTCCGGTTTCCATAGGCCTGGCCCCCACCAAGACCCTGGCCAAGCTGGCCAACAAGCTGGCCAAGAAGATGTTTCCGCAAGGAGGTGTATTTTGTCTGAGGGCGGACTTGGATCTGGATAACTGGCTCTCCCGTCTGGAGGTTGAGGATGTCTGGGGGATTGGCCCCAAGTATTCCCGGCTCCTGCATGGGTATGACATCCGGACAGCCCGGGACTTGAAGCAGGTTCCCGACTGCTGGGTAAGGCGCAAATTGAGCGTGATCGGCATGCAGATTGTATGGGAACTCAGAGGGCTTCCCTGCCTGGGAATCGAATCCGTGCCACCCCCTGCCAAGAGTCTGGTGCGTTCCCGTTCCTTCGGCAGGATAGTAAGCAATTTTTCAGATATGCAGGAGGCGATTTCCCTGCATGTGCACAGGGCGGGGGAAAAATTGCGGGCTGCCGGGCAGGTGGCAGGGTATATCCATGTATTCCTGCAGACGGATCGCTTCAAGCAGGTCCCGCAATATTGCTGTTCAAGTTTCCGGGAGATTTCTCCGTCCTCCAATTATACACCCTTCTTGCTGCAGAGCGCCTTACAAATCCTGAAGGAGATTTATAGATCCGGATATGGCTACAAGAAGGCCGGGGTAATGCTTAGCTGCCTGGAAGTGGAAAACAGCCGGCAACTTACCTTCCGGGACCTTGGAGACAGTGGCCGGAGGGAACGCAAAAGTCTCATGCAGGCCATGGACCGGGTGAACGGCCGTTACGGCAGGGACAGTCTCCATTTCGCCTCCAGCGGGATCAAAAGGTCCTGGGAAATGAGACGGGAATATGTCTCCCGGGCATATACCTCCAGGTGGGAGGAGTTGCCGGTGGTCAAAGCTAGTTGATGTGTCAAGGTGTAGTACTCTCCCACAACCTTTCCTTCAGCCCGGAAGTGCGTGAGGTGGGCCTGTCCACTGCCTGCTTTAGCACCTTGGGCGTGCCTGCAATGGTAATGGACTCTCTGGCCCGGGTTATGGCGGTGTATACGAGTTCACGGGTCAATACCGGGTTGTCCTGTGGAGGCAGCACCAGGAGCACATCCTGGAATTCAGTGCCCTGGCTCTTGTGCACGGTAAGCGCGAACACAGTTTCCAGAGAGGGGAGCCGGAGCAGGGGGAATCTGCGGGAATCCTCCTCCAGGAAGCCGAAAACTGCTTCCAACCCGTGCTCGCCCGGCCAGACCACACCCACGTCTCCATTGGCCAGTCCCAGCCTGTGATCGTTGCGGGTGACCATTATCGGTCTGCCCTTGTACCAGGGGCCGGAATTGGATATTATTGCGTGGTGGCGCAACAGATCCTCGGTCAGGGTGTTTAATCCCTGCACTCCGAAGGTGCCATGTCTTAGCGGGGTTAGCACGCTGAATTCGGAGAGTTCCTGCAGCGCGTTTTCGGCACTTCCCGAGTCCAGGATGTTTTTTGCATGGGGCAGGGAGTAGTCCTGTACAATTTGCCTCAATTGGCTGCTGTTTGATATTTGCAGCCAGTGGATTTCCGGATAATTATCGTCCTGCAAGTATTCCAGAAGATCGCCTCCCTTGCCTGATTTGACAGCCCGGGCCGCCTGGTTGATCCCAGAGTCGGTGGAAAAGCGGTAGACGTGTTCCAGTTGGACTACGCAGTCCGTGATCCGCGGTGCAGGATTGGTGTCAATTATTTCAGGTCCTGTTAGTTCCGGGAAAAGATCCTGCAGTTTTGGGGTGAAAAAATTGACTGCGGTTTTGCCGCAGATATCTCCCAGCACGGCTCCCGCCTCCACAGAAGCCAACTGATCCTTGTCCCCCAGCAGGATAAGATGCGCAGATTCCGGAAGTGCCCTTAAAAGTTCTCCCATAAGCGGCATGTCCACCATGGAGGCCTCGTCTACCACTAACAGGTTAACCGGGAGCTTGTTATCGCGGTTGAAGCGGAATTTGTTAGAGTTTGGCATAGCTCCCAGCAAACGGTGGATGGTTTGGACATTTTTCGGGATCTTATCCAGGTATTCCCGGGGCCAGTTCAAGTGTTGCAAAACAGAGTTCACCGCTTCCTGCAGCTTGGCAGCTGCCTTTCCCGTGGGTGCGGCCAGGCGTAAGTTCCAGTTGGGATGTTGTTTGAGCAGTAATGCCAGGATCTTGGCGACCGTGGTGGTCTTGCCTGTGCCAGGGCCGCCGGAAATCACGGCGAGTTTTCGCAGGGAGGCTATTGCGGCTGCCACTTTTTGCCAGTCCGGAGAGCTGTGATTTTGTTCCGGAAACAAATGATCCAGATCCTCCTTCAGGGAGGCGGTGGAAATGTCCTCCACCTGGGTATCGGCCATGGCAAGGAGGATGTTTGCCAGATCCCTTTCGTATTCAAAGAAACGGTGCAGGTACAATCTGACCCCCTGTTCGTCAAATACCAGTGGGGTGAATTCCCCTGGACTCCCCACCAAATGAGAACGGGACAATTCTGTGGACCAGTTTCTCATATCCGGACAAGTCAGTTCCACTTCCCCTTTGCTGTCAGTAAGCGAAGTACCGGCGAGCTGGCTCAGGTCCAGGCAGACGTCTCCCTCCCTGGAGTGTTTGGATGCAAGTGCCGCGGCAAGGGAGACTTCATAGCTGTCTTCTCCCAATTCCTGCATCAACCCGGCAAAATGAATATCCAGGGTGGAGAATGTCTCCAGCCCAGCAATCTGCATGTTCAAGTTAACCTCCATATTTAGCAGGTACTACGAAGATTGTATTGAGTTTAAGCCCAGCATCTTAAGATTATCTTTTGTTTTCATCTCCGGAGAGAGTTTCCAACATCTGATGGATAATGTCCAGTGCTTCCTTGAACCTGTACTTTTGGATCAACTGTCCGAGCCTGCTTATTTGGTCATTATAGGGATGGGGCCAGGAATACTGCTGCAGTTCATCCAGAAGTGGCTTGCAGGATCTGGGTTTGTTCTGTTCCACTTCCGGATATATTTTTTCAAGTATGGAAGCAAGGTTATTCAAATCCTCGGCCCCGGGAAGCGGATCTGCCTCTTCTTTCGCGTTTTCGACCTCTTGTTTCAGGTTCTGGCATGTGGCTTGGAGTGAATTCTGAAAGTTTTGTATAAGTGCGTTGGATGGAAGCTCGCTCCGGGAATTCAATTCCTGCTCCAGGTTAACTGCGGAGTTGTACAAGTGCTGATCTCCCATATAGGCGGCCATGGTTTTGCTGTCGTGTACGAAACGGAAACCCTTTTCCCATTCTCCAGCCTCCAGATAATCTGCCAGGGTATTTTCCTGCTGGCTGTATTTTTGCAGGAATCTCCGCCT